>JACFNS010000386.1 GCA_019454705.1 Taibaiella sp.
AAGACTCAATTGTAATTATGTGTTATGTATCTGACACTTGTGAGTGTGTTGAAATTTTACGTCCTTATCAGAATAATGATTTCTACTCAGTTAAAGTAAAAACAGACACTGAATTCATAAATGCTTTTCAACAAACCTACAGAAACTGCTATGAAAATACACAAAAAGCCATAATGATTACTAACCCATTAATTTTGAAATTAGTAACACTATTTCATAAGAAAAATGATGTAGAACGAACAAGATTAAATGAAAACAAGAAATTAATAGTGACGTCTCGTAACGATTTTTTTGATTATGCCGTGGCACTCATTGAAAGTGCAGAGCGATCACTATTGGCAGTTGATTTTATTCCACCTGAATTGTGGATTAGTGACCCTCTTGTGGTCGCTTATGCAGATGCACATAGGGGATTAAAAACATTTGAAAAACAAAGAATACATATTTACCAAACCGAAACATTAGATGCAGAAAAAAAAGCAGCATACCGCAACTATATAGAACTAATGGATACATTAAATATTGAGTTATTTTTTCTTGAAGAGAAACTAATGGACACTAACCAATTCGAAAAAAGAGGATCGCTCATTATTGATAATTGCTGCTGTATTATTGTTATTAATCCTGATATAGGTGCGAAATTTGGTGAAATTGAATTCAATCAAATAAGCATAGGTGACTATGAAAAACGTTTTAGAACTCTAAAAAAAATTGCTAAGCCCAAAGCCGATTTCCAGTTGCTTCTCACTTAGTGTATTTCCAATACACTATTCTTCAATGAAGCAATATTTATGATTATGATATTGTTGCCCTAATAGGTAACACAATGAATAACAACCGCACTAAACCCTTCACTCACCGCCCCATCAATCATCAATTTCAGGTACATAGAAAACCTCGGCAAACTCACAAAATCCTCTACCGCAAATACCGGATAAAACTCCCGTGCCAGGTATTCTGCATCACTGACCCCCACCCGGAAAGACATAATCGTACCCACATTACCAAATATGGCAGCCCGCACCTTCTCATCTAACTGCTCTATATACTGATGGGTCAAAAACAGCGACAACCCGTATTTACGAGCCTCCGCCAATATGTCTATGACAGACAGAGTAATAAACGAGTGACATTCATCTATATATGCATAAAACGGCACTCGTGTCTGTGCAGGTTGGTGCGCCCGGTGCATGGCCGCTAACTGTAGTGATGTCACCAACATTGACCCTAAAAGTGTACACGCATCCTCTCCAATCTCACCTTTAGAGAGATTGCAAACTAATATCTTCCTGGTATCCATAACCTTCCCGAACCGTAGATCTGACTTCTTCTGCCCGACAATCCTCCGCAGTGGCGTACTGGTGGTAAAGAGTCCTACTTTGTTTAGTATGGGAGAGATAGCTTCTGCACGGAGTGATGGGGAGTATTTATCAAACTCATCATCCCAAAACCGCAGAATATGTTCCTGGGTGGTAAAGAGCAATACCTTTCTACGGAATTCCTTGTTCGTCAGTAGTGGCTGAATATCTAACAGTGTAGCCTCAGGCATTTCAAGGAGGGTCAGCAAGGCATACCGCAATATATATTCCATCCTCGGCCCCCAGCTCTCATGCCATATCTTCTTAAATGCAGCCACCAATCCCGAAGCCACTAAGTGGTGGTACTTAGCTGGTATGTTATACAGTGGATTAAAGGCAATGGGATTGTCAGTATCCGTTGCATTGAAATATATGAGGTCAGCCATCCGTTCCTTAGGTATCTGCTGTACTACCTCTTGAGCCACATCTCCATGAGGGTCAAGGATACATACTCCGTTTCCACGTAATATATCTTGCATAGCCATACTTTTGAGCAAGGTACTCTTTCCCGTACCTGACTTACCTAAAACATATATATGTTGCAGCCGATCCTGGTCTTTAATCCCAAACCGTTGGTTGGTATTCCTGTAGTTGGTTATGCCGATATATGTAATCCCATTCTCCATTCCTCCAGCATAGCTACTGGCACTACCACCTACGAGAGGGTAAAACTTGCCGAATTAGGCAATTTCTACCTCCTTACCTGTGTACAGAAATATTGCCACTATGGTAGTATGAGAGAGCAAGACAAAACTACAGCCGGGTATTCCACAGTCGAATCCAAAGAGGGGGAACGTAGGTATTTGTCTTGCAACAAAGCCGGTACACGTTCTCCCTCTTTGGGCTTTAATCCTAATGATCCATCAGTCACAAAGGATATGGCCTTAGACTACCTCGCATCTATCTTAGTCGAAGCCTACTTTGCGCAGAAGGCACATGAACGAGAACAACACCAAACGGGCGGTCATATATTGCCGGGTATCCACTAAAGAACAGGCAGAGGAAGGGAATAGCTTAGTTACCCAGGAAAAGGTCTGTCGGGAGTACGCTGAAAAGAACGGCTATACCATTGCCGAAGTATATATTGAACAGGGTGAGAGCGACAAAACACAGGACCGTACAGAGTTGCAAAGGATGATGCACTTCTGTGCAAGCAATGAGCTTAATGTAGATGCTGTTATTGCATACAAAATTGACCGAATATCTCGTAATACCGATGACTACAGCCAGATACGCATACTATTGAAGAAGTTTGGCGTAGAAATTAAGTCTACCTCAGAATATTTTGAAAACACTCCCGTAGGCCGCTTCTTAGAAAACACAATGGCCAATATTGCCCAATTTGACAATGACATCAGGGCTGAACGCTCAGTTGGTGGCATGAAAGAAGCCATGCGGGAAGGACGGTATGTCTGGAAAGCACCCATTGGCTACCGCAATGCTAAAGTGGCGGGAAAATCTACCATTATCATAGATGAAGCCTTGGGGCCGCTGATGCAAGAGACGTTTGCTCTGATAGCTACCAATGCGTACACCATAGAGGATATACGGGTACGGATGGCGGAGAAAGGGATTACAAACACGAAGGGCA
>JACFNS010000387.1 GCA_019454705.1 Taibaiella sp.
AAGCAGCATCGCTGGTGCAACCAACAAAGGATGTAGCCATAATCAATAATCCGAATAAAGTTAAGGTGGTGCTTCGCCCGGATAACTATGCCATATACTTCTCCCGCAGCCCGGTACCATACCTTCGCGATACTGCCGTTGACCATACTTTCTACATCCATATTGGTATTTACGCATTCAGAAAGGATGCACTCATACGCTTTGCATCCTGGCAACCTTCACCACTGGAGCTTGTAGAGAAACTGGAATGCAACCGTTTTATCGAATATAATATGCCGATTAAGATGGCAATGGCTGAGCATACAAGCATTGCGGTAGATACCCCGGAGGATGTGGCAACAGCAGAAGCATATTTGGAACAAAATTCTCTAACCTGATATTAGTTTGCGTCCGTTTCAATACATAGCGATATTATTTGTAGTGCTGCTGGCAATCACCACGTTCCTGCATTTCACCGGTATTATTGGTTTTTTATGGTTGCCGGCCATATGCCTGCTTTATATGGTACTACTGTATTCCGGTGTTACAAAAATCCAGTGGAACTATTACTTGCATTCATACAACAAAGGGCATAACAAACATTTTATAGCCCTTACATTTGATGACGGCCCTAATACTGAAACAGAAGCTATACTTGATATATTGAAGCAAGAGCAGGTGCCGGCAGCATTTTTCTGTATTGGCAGGCATATAGAAAAGAACCAGGCTGTAGCCCTGCGTATGCACGACGAGGGGCATATAGTGGGCAATCATAGCTACTACCACACTTCGGGTTTCGACTGGATGAGTTCCAAACGCATGTTGGCCGAAATGGAAAAATGCAACAGCATCATCAGGAAGGTGACAGGCAGGCAACCCCTGATGTTTCGCCCGCCTTATGGTATCACCAATCCAAACCTTTATCGCGCATTGAAGGCGTCGGGTATGATATCAATAGGGTGGAGCCTGCGTACTTTTGATACCATCGCCAAAGATGGGGAAAAGCTCAAAAACAAGATAATTAACAAATTATCAGGAGGAGATATCATATTACTGCATGATTCGGTACCCCTGACGCGTGAAATTTTAACTGATTTAATCAGGCAGGCCCGGAAAAAGGGTTTTACTTTTGTACGCGTTGACCAACTGCTGGATGTTCGGGCCTATGCGTAGTATCTCTTTTATTGTCTTCTTATTCTTATCGCTGGGTGCGGGTGCACAGCCTGCCGGCTACAAAAAGCTGGCAGATGTCAATTCTTTCAAAACAGAGTTGTCTAAAGCCAATGCAGCGGTTAAGAATATCTCCAGTGATTTCAAACAGGTGAAAAACCTGTCCCTGCTGGCAGAAAAAATCCATTCGAAAGGCAAGTTTTACTTTATGAAGCCTGGTATGGTACGTATTGAATATACTGAACCCTATTATTACCTGATGGTGATGAACGGCAGCAGGATGTTGGTAAAAGACGAACAGAAATCGAACAAGATAAATGCGGGTAGCAGCAAAATGATGCAATCTGTCAATCGGGTGATGGTGGACTGTATGCAGGGTACTGTATTTACCAATCCGGATTTCAAGACTACGGCTTACCACGATGGTAATCGTTACCTGCTGAGCCTGGTACCTGCTACTGCTGATATGAAAAAATTGTTTGAGCAGATAGATGTGTACATGAATAAATCGGGCATGGACGTGGTGAAACTGGTACTTACCGAAACCGGTGGCGATTTTACAGCCATGGAGTTTTACAATACAAAGCACAATTTATCGCTCAATGAAACATTATTTAAGGTTAAGTAGCCTCCTCTTCATGTTTTTAGCCTCATGTGCTACACCTTACAAGGGGCTTAGGGAACAGCCCGTTCAAGAATCCATTTATCGTTTTCAGCCTGAATTTGACCGTGCTTTATACCGCTGCATCGTGGATGGCAGGTTTATATTTAAAAAATTCCACTTGAGTGGCGTGCTGTTTATCAAGCAGTTAAAAAATGGCACGAAACGTGCTATATTCCAAAACGAGATGGGAATTGCCTTTTTCGACCTGGAGTGGGACAAAGATGGAAATTTCGCTGTGAGGCAGATAATGGAGCAGTTGGATAAAGAGGCAGTGAAGAAGACTCTGAGAAAAGACCTGGAAATGCTGCTGATGATCGGAATGGATAAAAGTTCGGAAATACTGGTGGGGCAGGATAGGGGTAAAGAGCAGTTATATCGTCTTAACAGGGAGGAAGGTTATATCTACTACTCGGTGGAAGATGGCAGGCTCGTGAAGATTGAAAATGCTAATAAAAGAAAAACAATAATAACCGTTAACGTAGGAGGAAAAGCTACACCCCGGGCCATGCCGGACAGTGTATTGTTCGACCACCACAAGGCGAATTTTACCATATCACTCACTAAAATTGAGCGCAATGTTAATGAATGACTTTTACAGGATAGAGTATATACAGAGGGAACCCAACAGCGTATCATGCAGGATTGTGTTTAACGACCAGCATGATATTTTCAAGGGGCACTTTCCCGGCCAGCCAGTAGTACCCGGCGTGTGCATGATGCAGATGGTAAAAGAACTGTTGGAAGCACAGACAGATACACACCTGTGGCTGCGCGATGCAGGACAGGTAAAATTCCTGCAACTGATTACACCCGATGTGCACCCGCTCATCAACATCAGTTGGAAAGAAGAGGGGAACGGGTATAACGTGAACGCTAACTTCCGCAATGATACATCAGACCTGTTCAAACTTACAGGCAACTTCGAAACGCATTAAGGAAGTATATTCATATAATTTTAACAAAGCCCGGCATGTATTGCCGGGCTTTGCTTTTGTACAGATGGTGTGGAAATTAATCTGTTACAAATGACAAATGTCACCATTATTCCTGATGAATATTTCCATTTTAGCGGTTTGCTGTAAATACTTTTACAGCCGGAAGCAATTAGTTTGTAACGGAGCAGATGAGGTTGAGT
>JACFNS010000388.1 GCA_019454705.1 Taibaiella sp.
ATCGCCCGCACAAAACAGGGAGTCATTGAATGACACTATGATATTATCTACCTGCCTGACTACTACCGAATCGATATAATAATATGAGACACCAGAACTGCCTGTACTCAACGTATCTATCTGTAATAAACTATGAGCTAAAAACCCACCAATCACAATATTATCATAAGCAGAGTCTGCAAACATATAGTCACTTAGACGTGTCCAGCTTGTTTTATTACTTATTGGCCCATAATCCTTATATGAAATCTGTGGATCGAATGGCAATAAGGAAGTACCGGGATATGTGGTTGGCCCGTTATCAAAAAAAAATGCACCGAGTCCATTACTTGCGTAAAAACAACTATCGCCTAAAGAAACGGACATTGAAACTTCATAAACTTTTCCAATTTGCATTGCTGTAATTGCCACACCTGCATATTCCCATTGTGGTGCAATCGGTAAAAAATCATATAACCCAATATATGCGTTACCATGCAGTGCATTCTGGCTCCCCTGCGCATTCGTGGGCACGTCCACCCATGGGTGTGTCGCACACTCATTAAAGTAGTCTGAAGTGCCTGTTGTATATTGTACCCAATTTGCGCAATGAGTTGTAACCTGTGATGGATAATTTGGACAATTAATATACTGCTCAAAACTGTAGTTGGGTACCAGGTTTTGGGCATTGGCGGTAATTTGCAAAAAAAGTATCGTTACCAGAGTTATAAGCGGTCTCATGCTGTATGGATTGCTATATGAAGATAAGTTATTTTATGTATTGGACATAACTCCACCTGGTATATATTCCTACACCCAAAAGTGGAATCGCTGGAAATCGGTCATCCCATATATCTAATGGTAAAATAAAATTTTTCCTGTGGTGGGTGTTGTCACAGTGCCACCAATACTCTTCAGCATTTGTGAAAGCAAACCAAATATAATATTTTCAACCCATGAACCGCTCCCTGTTTTTACAACAACTGATAGCATCTGTAGCCATTGGCAGGCTGCCTGTTTCGCTTACCAAAGACTTCCGGAAAATATACCTGATGCAATGCTTCGTAGCAGGGTTCCGCCATTACAATGGTATGCAACTGCTGGACAATATGAAAGAGGGCGACCTGCTGGAGCTGGTGCGCGAGCCTGCAAATGAATACGACCCCTGCGCTATAGCCCTGCACTGGCAGGGCAAAAAAATCGGCTTCATCCCAGCCTCCTCCAACGAGATGCTCAGTATGCTGCTGGACTGCAATGCGCTCAGCCTCTTTGCTGTCATCACACACCTGGAGAAAAACTCGCAACCCTGGGAGAATGTAGCCATTGCCGTGTACTTTGTACAGGAGGTAAACAAGGAACTGCCTGCACATGCCAGTTACCTCACACGCATAGAAGCGCCGCACTACCGCACACTGAATAAGGACAGTAAAAAGAAGAAGGCAGACTCACCCGATATGGGCAACCTGTTTGATACGACACAGCGCGTTATCAACCTGGATGAGATACCGCCTGGCAAAAAAGAGGCGAAAGCATACTTTGAAAAATACTACGCACAGCACCCCATTAACATACCCAAGCCCGGCCGGTATGTGCATGTAAAAGACGATGGCATATACAGCTATATGTATGACATAAGCGAAGAGGTGAGCAGAGTGAAAGACGACAATGGGCAGGAATTCCTGGAGTTCTTTATTGAGTAATAAAATTGCAATTATAAATAATTTTATGTATATTTGTAATGATATTTTTGCCTCTTCAGCAAGCTGCACGAAAGCTCTTTGACATCATCCTCAATTCATCCGTAAATACCTGTGAACTTAACGGTGTCATTTCCGTAATTATTCCCGGCCGGAACATTTCTGCACAAAAGGACAAAAATGTAGCGTTGATTATCAGTCACTTATATTCAGAGTCGGGCTGAAAAATTTAAAAGACAAAACCGGGAACAAAATGGAACATTTTTATACCGGCATCCCGAGCCTTGCTACTTCTTAGTAATGGTATATACGATATCTGTAGTGTACGTACCGGCAGGGTAATTAAACCCTGGTTGCGCCTTGTACCTGAAGGAGAAGGTACGGGTACCGCTAAGGCCCGATGCTATGATTAATTGGTTCTGACTTCCATCAACAGCCTGGTATTGAGAAAAACCGTTACTAACTGTACCGCCGGTTGTGTTGGATGTTATTTTTATACTCAGCACGTCCTTTACCAGCATCTGTGTCGGGTTTGTCCCAGTGCCGTTGTAGGTAAAATACGCTGAAGAAGAAGAAACGCTGACATCGTAGTCAGCGGTAGTTTGCAGGGTCACCTCTATTTCATGGCTCTCGGCACCGTCTGCCAGTGCGTTAATACCGCCTATGGGTATAGCTATCTGTGCCGTGCTGGCGGAGTCTTGTGCAAACAAGCTGGCACTCACCACCTCAGACAGGCTCAGCCGCCCGTTCTGCGCCGAGCCACCGCCACCTTGCGCATATACGCTGCAGCAAAGCAGTGTCATGATTACTGTGATAAAGTAATGTGTGTTTTTCATTCAGTTGTTTCGCTGGCTCTAATATCTGAATAACTATATTCTCATAAAAGCAATTTGCCATGTTTAACGGCAGCTTTGTAAATAGTTTACAAGCAGATAACAACCGGCAGGTACATTATAACAACAGTCTAAACGACAACTCCCCGCCACAGGGTGCAGCGGGGAGTGCAGAAGGAGTTTATAACTTACTTCTTAGATACGGTATATACGATATCCGTAGTGTAAGTACCGGCAGGATAATTGAAACCAGGCTGCGCTTTGTACTTAAAAGAGAATTTGCGTGTGCCTCGCTGGCCGGAGTTGATGACCTGCTTGCCCAAACCTGCATTGATAGGCTGATATTGGCTAAAGCCATTACCTACCGAACCACCGGTATTGTTTTCGGTAATCATAATCTTCAGTACGTCTTCTAAAGGCATATCTGTATTTT
>JACFNS010000389.1:0-446 GCA_019454705.1 Taibaiella sp.
CAGCCAATAGGAACAACCGCCAGCAGTACAACAAAATGCCCCGCCTGCCTGACGGTGGGGGATAGCCTGCGCACCGCATATCCTTCTGTAAACAGCTGGTAGTCTATAAAACAGACTATTGTAATAAGGGCTAATACCAGCCAGAATTTATTTTGCTGTTTCATGTTGCTTCGGTTTTTTCATGTACAATACCCAGCCCAGGAATACCACGGCATAGATGATAATCTTAAACACATAGTGGTGAGCGAAATCGGTCATGGAGTGATTGATATCGTACATAGCAGCCAGTAGTGCAGTGCGGATAATATTCAGTATATATATGACCAGCGTACCTACAACGCCAAATAGTATCATCCGCTTTGGGTTGGATGGCAGGCAGAATATAAAGCCCAGGTAGAGTACAATCAACTCTAACCCATTGCACTGACGGGCAATGCTTACTGCGC
>JACFNS010000389.1:461-2942 GCA_019454705.1 Taibaiella sp.
ATCTTCACCGATATTGGTATAAAAGAATGAAAGCAGTTTCACTGCGCCCACTTGCACTATTCTTGTCAGTTGATCATCGGGGATACCAGAGGGCCTGAGCACAAAGTTGTACAGCAGCTCCCATACAATAATGAGGATAGCCGCCCTAATGATGAACGGCCTGATGTTTTCAGGAATGGCATTTTTTATTTTACTGATGAAGCTCATACTGTAAATCTAATGATGTTATTTATAATCCGTCAATACCCATTCGTTGTGCGAAAAGTGTTTCCATTCTGCTGCAGCTATATCAACATTCGGGTCTATCAGCAATCTTTTTGGCCTCCCGTTAACCGAGCACATGCTTTGTACATAAACAGCCACTTCGTACCCTTGCTGTTGATACTCATCCTTCAGACGATGGGCAAATTGCCAGATGAAGTCAGGCTTGGTGGTTAAATTCCTTGCCTGGTAGCGCAGCATATGGTCTTCCGGGTTCACTGTCCATGTACTGTCAGAGTTTTTGTCTTTTACTGTGAATACAGCATCACCTTTCTTACTGCGCAGCATCATACGCCACGCCATGCGGTGTCCTTCTTCCGTCCATACCACATCTCCTTTATACAGATGGTGCCTGAGAGGGGTGAGCACCTGCCAGGTAATATACAGGCAAAGGATGTAAGTGATATACAACTGTGGTTTTAGTAAGGGGAGAGGGTAGGCATAGGGCTTGCTTTCTGTACCTACTGTATTATCAAATGTCTTGCCCGGAAAGAAGAAAACATTCAGGCTCATTGCCAGGTAAGGAAATACGCCAATGCCAAATGTCAACTTGTTGAATTGGTGGAAAACAAGCATTGCAATAACAGCCGGTACTCTCGTTCTTCTCCATAATAACATCGGCACTATCAGGAAGTCGAACACTATGCCGCTGTAAGAAACAAAATAGGCGAACCACTCTTGCCTGAACAGGTAACCGAAGTAATGATGATTCTGCTTGTTGGCAAACCATATTTTAGCTGGCATGGCATTCAGCCAGTCGGGGTATAGCTTGGCAATAGCTGCGTATGTATATACAATGGCTATCTGTATTATGAACAACTGTATGTACCATCTGTAGCACTCGTTTGTTGGCTTTACCAATCCCATCTTTACATCCAGCGAAGCACGCCTGTGTGCCGGAACTATGAACATCAACCAGCAGATGAGCACCATCAGGTAATAGTGGTTGTTGTAATGCGACTTCTGCGAGAAGTACACACCCGTCCATAATACAGCCAGCAGAAAAGAAGAATACCTGTAGAACAAGCCCAGCGCTACCATGACTGATACCAGGCAACCAGCACCGAAGTACCAGTACATCTTCTCTCCATTCATGTGCTGCAGGAACTCGAAACCTATGAATGTAAACCTGAAAGGTGCACGGATATACACTTCGTCCACCCATCCGCGGGCGATAGACCTGCCAAACTCCATGAGCATGATAGCGCCAAACAATATGCGGAAGACAATCAATGGACTGTTGTTCACCGGTGTAAACCAGTGGCCGCGCAAACGAGTAATGTAACTGTTGGCTGTCATGAGGTGCAGGGCTAAGATATGGCAACACTGCAGATATTGCAATGCGCCTATATTAATTTAATTATACAAGTTCTTTCAGCTTGGCGATCACATAATCCACTTCATCGCGGGTGTTGCCATGGCTGAATGAGAAGCGTATAGGTACCAGGTTTTCACCTTCGGGTCCGTACAATGTTTTGATAACATGGCTGACTGAGCTGGCTCCGCTGCTACAGGCGCTTCCCCCGCTGACACATATACCAGCCATATCCAGGTTGAAGAGCAACATATCCGTTTTATCCGTTTTAGGGAAGGCCACATTCAGCACTGTGTACAGGCATTCACCTTCGCAGTCGCCATTGAGGCGGATACCCGGGAAATTGGCTTTCAGTTGTTCGGTCATGTAAGCTTTCAGCCCGCGAATATAGGCGCTGTCCTGCTCGTAGCGTGCCAGTGCTTTTTCTAGTGCTTTAGCGTAACCTATTATACCATACAGGTTTTCTGTACCGGCACGCATATTGCGCTCTTGCGAGCCACCATATATCATGGGTTTTATCTTTACCTCGTCGTTTACGTAGAGTACACCTACGCCCTTGGGCCCGTGGAATTTATGCCCTGCCGAGCTGGCAAAATGCACTTTTATTTCTTTGAGATTGAGCGGGTAGTGGCCGATAGTTTGCACCATATCGCAATGGAATATGGCACCATGTTTTTCGCAGAGGTTGCCTACTGTTTTTACATCCAGCAAGTTGACTATCTCGTTGTTGGCATGCATTAGGGTTACCAAGGTCTTTTCATCACTACCGGCCAACAGTTGCTCCAGGTGAGCGAGGTCTATATGTCCGTTAGGAAGGACGTTTACCAGGCTAAGCCTTGCATAACCTGCCTTCGCCATATGCTCGGCTGTATATAGTGTGGCGTGGTGCTCTATAGCTGAGGTAA
>JACFNS010000390.1 GCA_019454705.1 Taibaiella sp.
GTAAGTGTTACCGGTGCGTTTATCGTTGTATTCATCTTCTCTGTTCTGCTTTTATCCCTACAAAGTTACCCATACATGCAGGGCAAACCAAATAAGTATAGTTAAAGTGTGTATTCGACAATTAAATATATTGAAAACAATCGGTATAACATTTCTACGCTATCCTTTTTATATTTGCCGTCCCAAACAGCAACAATTATGAGCGAGGTAATAGACAACTTAATAGGTGACACGGGCAACCAGATGAAAAAGGCCATCAGCCACCTGGAAACCGAATTGAGCCGTATACGGGCAGGAAAAGCCAATCCGCAAATACTGGATGGTATAAGTGTTGACTACTATGGCAATGCTACCCCATTGAACCAGGTAGCTAACGTGACCGTTGCCGATGCACGCACCATTACTTTGCAACCCTGGGAAAAAAACATGCTGGCGCCCATAGAGCGAGCTATCATCGCATCGAACATAGGGCTGAACCCGCAGAACGATGGTAACATTATCCGCCTGTTTCTGCCCCCGCTGACAGAGGAGCGCCGTAAGGAACTGGTGAAACGTGTGAACGGTGAGGGTGAGCAAGCCAAAATATCCATACGCAACATACGCAGGGATGCGATAGAACATATAAAGAAAGAGCAGAAAGACGGCCTGAGCGAAGATGCCGCCAAAGACGCAGAAGGCAGGATACAGGGCTTAACGGATAAATACATAGCCCTTGTTGACCAGCACTGCAAGGATAAAGACAAGGAAATCATGACGATATAAGTTGCGCAGCGACAGTATTGAATCCCCCGGTAGTAACCGGGGGATTTTTATTTAAGAAAGATTAAGGCTTGCCGCAATTAAATAACAAGCATTATAGAAAAATGCGATTGTTTTTTATATTTTTAAAGCAATAACACAATCTATACGTTAAATTATACTTTATGAAAACAAGGATATTGTCCCTGGTTTTTTTATTCGCTGCGCCTGCTGCCTTTGCACAGACTGAAGTGGTGGAATATCAATATAAAAACAACACCTTCAGCGTAGCGGAGCAGAACAAACAACTGGCACGCAGTAGTTCGGGCAGGATATTTTACAACCGTATTAAGTCATTCGACAGTTTCAGCAAAAGGCAACTAAAGCCTTTTATATCCAGGGAGCAGTTTGTTGTGTACCTGAACAAGTTTGGCGAACTGCCGAAGATTGCAGGTATAAACGGCTACAGCGATTATGCAGAAGCCATCACAGTATTGCACAATAATGTCAAAAACCTGAGCAGGCTATCGGCAACCGACGCCCACAGATATAGCCTGTACGAAATAACAGCGCCGGTATATAAGGTGATAGATGAGAGCTGGGGCAATGACATGGTAGACGTGGTGATACAGGAAGCCTACCTGAACCTGTATGACTATACAAAAATGAAAGTAGCCAGCGGCGACAGGGCTTTTGCCAATGCGATGAGCTATGTGAACATGGACCCGATAAAAACCAACGAAGCAGCGGGACATTGCTCGTACGCTGTAAACATTGATAAACCTGTATTGAAGAAAGACAAAATAGAAGTGTACTTCAGCGACCTGGCTTTGTTTAAAAAAATCAGCAGCAAATATCCGGCAGACCTGCTGCAAGGCCCTATACCGGGCTGGCAGGCTATGGGCGATGAAAGCGATGTAGTACGCGCCATGCTACAGGCATACGAGGGTAAAAAAGAAATACCCGCATACTATGTGTATGGCTACAAACTGGCAGACTATGGCAACCCGCCTACCGTACAGCAAAACCTGCACAAAGACAATAAATGGTTTGTATGGGTTTTCCGCAATGGCAAACTGTACTACTCGTACATGGCATTGCCCTGTGCGGACATCAGCAAGATAACCGTATATGAAGAAAGGCCACAGGCCGGGCTGGAAGATGCCAATAAACAAGTTGCTTATTAAGCACAACCCTGACAGAACTTACAAACGGGCGGCTGAAGTTTCAGCCGCTTTTTTATTCGTAAAACTGAGCTATTTCATCTAACGGTTTCCTACTCAAATCAGGCACGAGGCAATTATCCGCAGGATAACCGACAGGAATGAGCAGGAAAGGCTTTTCATGTTCGGGACGGTTGAGAATTTTGCTCAGGAAGTTCATAGGGCTGGGTGTATGCGTGAGTGCCACCAGTCCGGCATTATGTATAGCGGTAAGCAGGAAACCACATGCCAATCCCACGCTCTCCTGTACGTAATAATTGTTTTTCTTTTTGCCTCCATCGCCCGGCTCGTAAATACGCTTGAATACGATGATTAACCATGGAGCCACTTCCAGGAACTCTTTGTGCCAATCTGTTTGCAGCGGGAGTAAATCTGCCAGCCACTCTTCGGGCATACGGCCATTGTAACTTTCGTACTCTTCTTCTTCAGCCGCCGCACGTATTTGTTTTTTTATTTCCGCATTGCTCACGGCACAGAAAGTCCAGGGCTGCTTGTGCGCACCCGATGGTGCTGTAGATGCTGTGAGTATAATATTTTCAATCACCTCTTTAGGTACAGGCCTGTCGGCAAAATCGCGCACGGTACGCCGCTTATCCATCCACTGCAGAAAATCAGCAGAGCGCCGCAGCATCTCAACCTCTTCGTATGTTTCTTTGTTATAACTGACAAACGGGTAACCGTTGATGATTTGTACTGACATAGCTGTATGATATTGTTAAAACTATATACAAAATACTAAAGAGCGGGTTGCGACAGCTGATTATTGACTATATTTTAAAAATGACTGCAAGACTCTAAACTACATTTTTATGATGCGTAACCGGATATTTTTAATAACATGCTTATGCGCAGCTATCTTTTTTACAGGCTGTAAAGAAGATGCACCCGCCAATGATGCTGATACAAAGGAAGAGGTGAAAACAGAGGAGGTAAAACAGGTATCATCCAAGACTGCTGAAGAACGCAAAGAACCTACAGAAA
>JACFNS010000391.1 GCA_019454705.1 Taibaiella sp.
CCATTCTGATATATGACCTTAAGAACATGAAGGCTATCAGCAAGATATAATAACAAAAGAGCGGCATAAGCCGCTCTTTCTATTTGGTATTGGTTAATTGCAAATTACATACGCTCTAACACAACTGCGCTGGCGCCGCCACCACCGTTGCAGATACCTGCCGCACCGTATTGTGCGTTGTTCTGCTGCAGTACGTTAATCAGCGTTACCAGTATACGCGCACCACTGGCACCCAGCGGGTGGCCCAGTGATACGGCACCGCCGTTCACATTCACCTGCTCAGGTTTCAAGTTCATCTTCTGCATGTTCACCAGTCCTACTACGCTGAACGCTTCATTCAGCTCGTAATAAGCGATGTCTTCCATTTTCAGGCCTGCCTTTTCTACCGCGCGGGGTACCGCCAGCGATGGGGTAGTAGTGAACCACTCAGGTGCCTGTTCTGCATCAGCATAAGCTTTTATTTTAGCTATGGGTTTCAAACCCAGTGCTTCCGCTTTCTCTTTGCTCATCAGTACCAGTGCCGCAGCGCCATCGTTCATAGTGCTGGCGTTGGCAGCAGTTACCGAACCGCCTTTTACGAAGGCTGAGTTCAATGAAGGTATTTTATCAAACTTCACATTGAAAGGCTCTTCATCTTTGCTGAACACAATTGGGTCGCCTTTGCGCTGTGGAATTTCTACAGGTACGATTTCATTTTCGAACTTGCCGCTGTTTACAGAGTTCTGGCTGCGCTTGTAGCTTTCTATGGCAAACTCGTCCTGAGATTCGCGACTGATATTGCATTCGCTGGCGCAAAGTTCTGCTGCATTACCCATAGGGTAGTTGTGATACACATCGGTCAGTCCGTCTTTAGACAGTCCGTCTATCATGGTTACATTGCCATATTTATTGCCCCAACGCATATTCGGGCTGTAGAACGGTACATTGCTCATGCTTTCCATACCACCTGCTACCACAACATCAGCATCGCCCAGCATAATAGCCTGTGCGCCCTGCATCACTGCTTTCATACCGCTGGCGCATACTTTGTTCACCGTAGTGCAGGGTACATTGTCCGGCAGTCCTGCGAATTTAGCAGCCTGCCTGGCAGGTGCTTGTCCCAGGTTGGCCTGCATCACGCAGCCCATCAGTACTTCGTTTACATCGTTGGGAGATATGCCAGCTCTTTCAACCGCCGCTTTGATGGCGATGGCACCCAATTGAGTAGCCGAAAAATCTTTCAGACTACCGCCCCAGCTGCCTAACGGCGTACGCACGGCGGATACTATATACACTTCTTTCATGTTAAAATATTTTTTAAAGACCGCCAAAATTAGGCAAAAAGAACCGGAGGGCATATACTTGCATGTATCAATTACTTAAATGCCGTTATTATTTCGCACAGATTTAAGTTTTTGGCATGAGTATTGTAAATCCTGTTTCTATAGGTTTCACCGTAAGAATAACAAATAAGGATGACACAAGAGGGAATCAGCAAACAACAATATAATGCACTGGTAGCGGCATTTATCTTCGGACTGGTATCGGTGGCTATAGGCCTGCTGGCTATATTGTACTCGTATAAAAAAGTTGCAGACCTGAATGCCGAATACCAGCGGCTGCATGCTTCCGTAAGTGCACTTAAGGCTGAGTCTCCGGGACAAAAGCCGGTTAATAATGCAGTAGCGGCCCGGGATACTGCTAAAGTATTGACTACCCAACCTGCCGAAGTAATTGCTACAAATGAAAAGCCTGTTGGCACAGTAACAGAAGAGAAGAAAACACCGGCTGTTAGAGAAAGTGAAAAGAAAAAAGAAGCTGTAGCGCCCACAAAGGTATCTACCCGCGATGTGGTAGTGGTGTATTACCACCGCAAGGCTGATAACGCCAACTTGTCTGAAACATTAGAGGGTCTGGGCTTCAACTTTGTAGAGAAAACGTTAGATAAAAACACCGGTTATGAAAAAACTAATTGTATCTGGTACGGTGCAGGTGTTCCTGCTTCGGTGGTGAAAAATGTTGCTATAGCCATGATACAATCAGGCAACCCGATAAAGGGTATTAAACGGTTTCCTCCAAACAGTAAAAACCCATCTTATAAGCGGAATATTATAGAAGTGGGCAGGGAAGAGAATTATGAGAAATATTATACCCGCCCCATGAGCATATACGAGGTAGAACATGCCAAGTTATAGGATAATTTCTCCCTATATGCCTATTCATAAACAGCTGTTAAATATATGGGTTAGTTTGCATGTATTCGTGATAATTTCGTAATTTTAAGGAAATGTGCAAAAGATATATGAGAAAACTACCCGTTATTGTATCCGTTTTAGCCTTGTCACTATTTACCATCCAGGCAAAAACCAATGAACCTGACGTGCAGCCCGTAAAGGTGTCCAATACGATTTCAGATGTATTTAATAGTATAGATTTTACAGGTACTGACAAGCTCAGTTATGAAGTGTTCGCTAAAGCTTATACCGGTTATCAACACCTTAAGGAAGCTAACAAGTTGAATACCGGCAAAAACATCCTTACCGTGTCCGATTATTCCTTATCAGCAAACAAAAAGAGGATGTGGATTATAGACCTGGATAGCCGCAAGGTACTTATAAACACATACGTAGCGCACGGACAGGGTACAGGCGAGGAATACGCACAACATTTTTCTAACCGCGAAGGTTCTCACCAGAGCAGTATCGGTTTTTATGTTACGGGAGATACGTATATAGGCAAGCATGGCAACTCCCTGTACTTGCATGGTATGGACGAAGGATATAACTCAGCCGCATACGAGCGGGCTATAGTGGTACACGGCGCAGGCTATGTTAGTTCCGATTTTATAGCGGGTACAGGCAGATTGGGTCGTAGCTGGGGTTGCCCTGCAGTGAGCAACGAGTTGGCCGATGAAGTGATAGAAACCATAAAAGACGGAACCTGCCTGT
>JACFNS010000392.1 GCA_019454705.1 Taibaiella sp.
CTCGCCTGATTTTCTGCGGGTATCTTTATGCGCATCGGCGGCTATTTCAAAAGCCCTGCGGATGCGTGGCTTATCACCTTTTTTTATCCTGTGTTTTAATGCACGCAGCAGCGCCCTGTACTCCCTGAGTATCAGTTTTTTCTCTTCGTCCTCGCTTTTACGGTATGTATTCAATGCGGTAGTATCCATTAACCAATCTCGCTTCCTATAAATTTACAAATTTCGGCAGGAATAAAGGATAAAAAGAAATTAAGCCGCAATAAAGGCAAACTTTATAGCATTTAATATTTTGACTTGTAAAACCTGATATAACCCAGTATATCTTTATCCACCATAAGCTTGTTGAAATTAGAAGCGGATATCATAACAATTTCGTATTCATTATTCCTGTATTCACGGAATATCTGGGCAGTCTTTTTCAAGCTGTTCATATAGATAACCGCCTGGTTGCGATTAGTAAATGATTTAACATGTATAACACCATCAGTGGCGTTCAACATGCTGATATTCGTTTCTAACTGCAGAGAGCCAAACTTGAATTTATTAAAATCCTCGATCGCAGCCTGCACACCTTTAGTCCTTTGCTCCATGTTCTTAAAGGTAAAAATTACCAGGTGCTCTTCAGTTGGGTCATACTTATAGTTTGCAGGAGCTGAACCAGCTGCACTTGTGCCTGTATTGTTAGCCGCAGCAGCATCTGTAACAGTGCTATCTTTATTACCCGCAGAAGGCTTTACAGGCGGCTGTACCTGCAGTACCGTTTGTTTCGCTTTATTTTCCTGTATGTATCGCTGAACAGCATCGGCCCACCGACGTAAAGAATCATTGGGGTCGGTATGTTTCGTCATAAAGGCGGAAAGCAATGAATCCGCGCCGGTAAAGTCGCCCAGCATAGCCAATGCAATAGTTTCTATTAACTGGAATCTTTCGTTATAGACAGGTACATTGTATTTTTCACGACCCTCCCTTGCGGTATATGCCGCAGAATCGTACACCTGACTGATAAGCAAACCATAAGCCTTATCATAGTGAGCTACCACGTTCTCGGCAGCAGCCAGCCCCTGCCCGTCTTCGGTAGGCCTGGCCAGTTTGGCCCATTTGCTGTCGGGATGCTCTGCCTGCAATTGTGCAAAGTATTTTTTCGCTTCATCGAAACGGTTCTGCCTTACTGCCACCAGGTACCTCAGATACAATGACTCAGCATCATATTCATGCTTAGGGAAACGGATATCCAGTGTATCCAACAGATTAAGAGCAGGCGGATAATCTTCCAGGTCCTGAATGTAAGCGGTAGCGGCAGCTATATATCCCTTGCGTATTTCAGCCAGCGATTTTTCTTTAGCAGCATCATCTTTGGGTATGGCAGCCAACAGACTTTCTTCAGTTGGTATACCATTTGCATCCAGGCCTGAATTTTCGTCAACGTCCTTATTCCCATTATTGTTACCGGCAAAGCCACCTGCACTGCTCCTTCGCCAATCGTCAACAAGTGGGCGACTGCCCCATTTCTGTTTAAATTCATTATACCCTTTTTGCATCAGGGCCGGGTTGGAAAAATACCAATTAGCGTAATTGTTCTTGTTGTTGGTATTATTGCCCGCGTTCTTCATGGCAGATGTCAGGCCTGCATTCTCAGCCTGGAAGATGCTGTCGGCTCGCTTGTCTTCTAGCATCTTTATATATCTCCTGACTATGCTACGCTGTTCTTTTTCATCCAGCGATGCAAGGTGCAGCAGGCTGTCGTTGTGCCTGATGGTATCCAGGGGGCCGGTCAGTTTACCCAAGGCTACACTCCTGCGTAATGCCGTAGTCATATCATATGTATCTGGCGCATCATTGATGTACAAGGATGCACTATCATAAGAATTCTTTGCATCCTGGTACTTCTTCTGATCATAGTATATATCACCCAATGTTGCATAGGATATTGCCTTTTGTCCGGAGGTAGTTTTGGGCGCATCCAAACCTTTTTTCAGAAAAACAATAGCCTCATCGGGGTTGCCGCCATTAACCGACAACCTACCCAATAAGTAATATATCTGCTCATAATATTGCGCATACTTGCCGTCTTTCAACATTTTCTTCAGCAATGCCACCGCTTCTTCCTGCTCTCCTCCTGCCATCATCAGGCTGGTAGCCATATTCTTTTTGGCATAAAATTCCATTTCAATCTTAGGATGCAAATCCAGCACTTTGCTGAAACTTTCGGCGGATGCAGTATAATTTTCGTAACGCTGCTGGAGCTGACCGTTGATATAAGCTGCGCGTATCCTTACCCAATCAGGCAATTGTTTATCATTGGCCACTTCGTTGAGCGGCTGCGTCGCACCACGATAATCCTTTTGGTTCAACCGTATGAAAGATTTTTCCAGTGCTACCCTGCCTGAAAGAGAGCCGGGAAAATTCGGGTCAGTCTCCACTAGGTCGAGTATAGATTCCGCATCACCTTCTTTATGCTGCTGAGCCAGCACACGCGACAACCACAGTATGCCCTCGTTGTGCACAGCCTTGTGCGTCAGCAACTTGCCGATGCCCGATTTTTCCTGCTGCACTACTGAACTCTTTTGGGACGTACTTCTTTTCTTTTTCTTCTTGTCGCGGAGGCTAACTATATATTTGAAGGCATCTCCGGAGTTCTTGTAGTCGCCTTTGTAATAATAAGCCTGGCCAAGCAGGAGGTACAAATCGTCCCCCCATTTGGTACGCGGGTCATGTATCTGTATGCCCAGTGATGCTTTTTGGATGATACTATCCATGTCAGGGGCTAAGACAGCAGAATCCCTGTCTGGGTCGAAAGGGAATAGTGCCAGCAGAGAATCGTAATTCTCTCGCCGAAAACGCTGCATATTGTCCAGTGCCTCATCCATCTTTTGGTCGGCATTGAAGTAATAGTTGAAGCGGGTAAACATATTCTGAACGA
>JACFNS010000393.1 GCA_019454705.1 Taibaiella sp.
ATGCACCTGCATTGAATGAGTTGTTAAGAAAAAATGTATCCGCCCTGATGTTATAGTCACCACCTAACGCCAGTGAATAAACGTTTCCGTTGTCATCGGTACACATGTGTGTTATCCATTCACCCTTAATAGCGCCGTTGTTCAGCAGATCATTACTTCCGCCACCTGTTATCCATCTGAATTGTTGTGCATACGCAAATTGAGCCTTAAGTAATAAACAGCATATATAAAATAATATTGAGTATCGTTGTTTCATAGTAAGAAATGTTGTGTCATTCATAAAGTTACGAAATATTAAGAACCCCACCGCCCGCATAACAGGCGGTGGGGTTCAATTGAAAATTAGTGTGTAATAGTCACGCGCATGGTATGTACGGCACTGCCGTTTTCTTCCATGCGTAGTATGTACACACCTTGTGTCCAACTTGCTACATCCAGCCTGTGGCTGTCGTTGTACCCTGTCACGGGTATTTCTTTCATCTTTCTGCCTATCATGTCATAAACCACTATCCTGCGCCGGCTGTCGTTTTGTTCACCGTAGTTGTAGTTGATGGTTACTGACTGATTAGCAGGGTTGGGGTACACAATCATTCCTGTCTGAATACGCTCTGCTTCTGCCAGTGTATTGCTACCAATTCCTGTAGCCTTGCCCGGTTTTTGGCTCGGCCAATTAGTACAAGGGTATGTGTACTGACCGGGAGATATTGTATGGCGGAAGAAGCACTTCCTCCCTCCAGGCAATGTATAACTAATCTCAAGCGTATCAGGCGGCCCCTGCATTGTAACGCCGTACAGGTTGTACTGGTGGCCGCCACTCGGCAGGTTCAGCTTGAACGGCTTGATAGGGCCTGAGCCAAATGCTACGTTCACATCCAGGTCTCCGGGGTATGGATTGTTCAGGTCCAGTATCAGTGTGTAACCGCCGGAACGACTTAGAGGTGGTACTCACGGCTGAAAACGGAGAAGATTTATTATGTCAATTAAATGCTACAAAGTCCCTGCCCGATGTTTTCTTATTGGATATCAGTATGCCTGTTATGAATGGGTATGAAACAATGACCCGTCTTAAACACAGGTGGCCAGATGTAAAGGCCATTGCATTATCCATGTATGATGATGACTTCCCGGTAATCAGCATGCTTTCAAAAGGAGCGGGTGCCTTTCTTCCAAAAGATGCCGAACCAGAGGAACTATATGCTGCAATCCGAATGGTTAATGAAGACGGGGCATTTGTCAATACGAAAGTAGCCCACTTGCCCAGGTCTCAAAAAGAATTAGCAAGACTCATACCTAATATCACAGACCGCCAGATGGAATTTCTTGCCTATTGTGCTACTGATTTCAGTTACAAAGAAATTGCTGAGAAAATGGGGATTAGTACCCGTACAGTTGAAAACTATTGTGAAAGCCTGTTTAGAAAACTCGAAGTTAATAACCGGATTGGTTTAGCCATGTTTGCCATCCGCGCAGGGCTTGTTATCAATGTGGAGGTGATGGGGTCATAGATAGGGTTTTCAATCCCTATCTTCCCCATTTATTTCGTCCTGGTATGTTACAGCATTATCGTGCAACAATTGTTTGTTTATTCTTACAAACAAACCATCCCCATCCTGATTAGGAAATAGAGCGCGCTGTAAAATCTGGTTCTTAATTGCTCTGTACAAGCACTCGGTTGTTATTTTTACTTTAGAATACCCCAGGTCAACGATAACATGTTGTTTTCCGATTACAGGACATTTTGCCGCTTCCTGTAACAATTCAAATCTGTCCTTATCTACACTTATGTTCACGTAATCTTTATTATGCCTCGCCAGGCTATTGAGTTCTGCTACAAGTGCATCCATAACAGCATCGTCAGTTCGAGTATCATCGGGATAGCCGAAAAGTTCATATTCATCATAGGGTTCCTCAAAACCATGAACCATAAGGTCTATCAATTCCTGCGTGTTCTTATCGAAATATCTACTCTCTTTTAGAATATTCTCTACAAACTGTGTCATTTGCCTGTTTATTATTTAAATAGTAGAGTCCGGTCAAATTGACCGGACTTTTTACTAAAACTATGCCGCATTCTTATCAAGCATCGCGAATGGACTCTTATCAAGAATCTCTGTTTTGACATGTCCACACAATGCTTTCGCGAAAGGCCATAGAACCATTAATCCAAGACGTTTATTCATAAAACTCTCACTAAAGATTGGTGACATGTCAAAATGTTCCATGTGGGACACTTTTTTTCTATCTGCGAGAGTCAACTTTTCCCATCTGTTATTTCTGTATACCTCGGCACCACCACTTGTTAAAGTAGGAAACAGACTGGTTTTGCCGTTTATTAACCTTTGCGTTCTTTCTCCATTTTCATCCTTTCTATTGCGTGTTTTGATTAATTCAGCACCTATTACATTATAGGCAGATTGCTTACTCAAATCAACTTTACGAGGTTCAGGAAAAGTAGGGAGGATACCGAGGTCTTTACGTACAAGCATAACTATGACTCTTTCCCTTGACTGATAACAGCCATAATTTTTAGCGTTTAGCTTTCTGAATTCAAAATGGTAGTCCCCCAAAGCAATAATCCTACTGATAAGAAGGTCATAAAATAGTCTGGCCTGCTTTGAGAGAAGGTTTGGCACTTGTTCCATCAGCATAACTTTCGGTTGTATTTCACCTACTAACCTTATCATTTCAAGCATTAGAAAATTGTAATGATTGAACACACTCCTTTTATTACTTAATCCTGTTAACCCGAAACATGGAGGACCACCTATTATTAAATCAATATCACCTAAATTTGTCAAATCAAACCATTGTATATTTTTATCTGCCTTAAACCATGTGAATTGTCTTTTTGCAAAATGTCTTGTATTTGTTTTTAAGATTTCTATCGCTTCTTCCTTTGTTAACTTGCC
>JACFNS010000394.1 GCA_019454705.1 Taibaiella sp.
TTCAAGGCTCAGATATTGGTCAGTATTTACGGCAGCGCTTATGTTGGTTGCCTGTATATTACTCATTGCCAAGGCGCAGATGGACAATGTATATACCCTGCTGCGCGATTTCACCCCTGCAGTATTGTATTCAGTATATATCCTGTATGCAGCAGAGCAGATATACAGCTACAAAGACAAATCGCAGAAGTTCTGGTGGTTCATGGGCAGGCGTTTATTCCTGTTCGGCTTGCTGGCCTTGTTGCTGTTTGGCGGGGTGGTATATATCATGCGGGGTGAGATAAAAGAAACCGTGGCCAACTATGGCGGTGGCGGCAAGGATGGCGAAAGCAGCATGTTGCAAAAAAACAAGGATGGCACTTTCGACATAAAACAATACAGCCGCCTGCGCAGCAACCTTGGCCGCAGCAATGAACTGTTATTCGCAGCACATATAGACAATTTCTTCCCGGATACGGAGATACCCAACCCGCTCTACCTCACGGCTTTTTACTACACTTATTTCGATACGCTGACGGAAACCTTTGAACAGGATTCCTTATTGCCCTCCAACGACCTGTTTGAACCCAATCCAGGTAAAATACCATTGTTCTTTACCGAAACAGATTCTACAGTCATCCGTAACAGTAAGGCGACTAAACTGCGCAAGACAGTTGATATTGAAGTGTATAATAAGAAACTCTCGACCAATACGTATGTAGCGCCCAATGTGGGCTTTTTCGTGCAGCCTATAGCTGTGGAAAAAGACTATCGAAACGAGTTTATATCAGCATACAGGGCTAAGGGTTATGTGTCTGAGCTGAACAGCGCATATTTTATTTACAACTCAGAAGAAGAACAGATACGCACCTTCCAGGAAAACAGGTTTGAGGTGCTGCGGCAGGTAAAAGGTTATGAAGGCATGGACAAAAAGTTCATGGACTACTACACCGATATGCCGCCCAATGAAAAGTTTAAACAAATAAGCACGCTGGCGCATGAGGTAACCAAAGATGCAACCACGCCCGTAGATAAAGTATTGGCTATACGCGACTACTTTCTGCAAAGGGATGAGAACAACCAGCGGGTTTATACATATACTGACAACCCCGGCATACCGGATATTCCCAGTGCGTCTAAGCTGATGTACTTCTTGTTTGAAAACAAGAAAGGTTATTGCGCCTATTATGCGGGCGCTACCCTTTTTATGCTCCGGTCGCTGGGCATACCATCGCGTATTACAGTGGGTTTTATGACCGTTGACCGCAGCGATAAAAACAAGGGCTGGTACTGGTATTATGCCGACCAGGCGCATGCCTGGGTGCAGGTGTACTTCCCGGGCTATGGCTGGCTCGATTTTGATACTACCGTTGGCAACGAAGAAGCAGAACAGAGCCCTCAGCCTGACGGAACTCCACCGCTACAGCCTCCCCGTGCATGGCTGGCTGCTGAAGGAGTAGTGACGGAGATTGACACACTGAAAAAACTGCTGACCATGAAAGTGAAACATATGGTGTTTCACGATAAAGAATACAAAATGGACAGCGCCGCTACAATGGTGATGGATATGAAAGTGGCTGCCATATTCGTGGACAGTGTGGATATGCCTCTGGGCAAAGTGAAGAAAGGTGATGAGGGCACGGCGGTATCTTATGCACAGGCATTGAAGAACATGAGCACCCGCCCTAATGAGGCAGGTAATGCGCTCGCGCAACGTATCCCCTCACCTACCCCGTTGGATGAACTGTACCTGAAACGTAAAGACACTGCTAAGCCTGAAGACAAACCACAAAAACAAACAGTGGAGCAACCACTTTCGGCCAGGCAAATATTATGGACAATGGCCGGCATACTCGGGGCTATCATAGTACTATTATTGCTTACGCCGTCCATCATATACCGATATTATTCCATAAGGCACAGGCGGGCGACTACTGACGGGCCTAAAGCATATTTTGCCTACCGGGCTGCTAACTTCTACCTGCACCAGGTGGGTATATTCCGCGATGGGCAAACACCCATGCAGTATGCATCCCGCACAGTTGACCCTGCAATGGGTACCAATTACACAGCCTTTATGAACGTATTCCTGAAAAAGAAATACGCTAAACAGGAGCTAAATGACAAGGAGCGCAAAACGGTAGCAGATTTCCTGGAAGCATTCATCGCACAGGTAAAGACCGTGGTACCATTCAAGAAACGCTTTGTGGGCTTTATCAACCCGCTGCGCACCATTAGTTTCTACGTGCAGCCGGGCGATGACGAAATAAATAATTCAGAAACAACAGCATAGAACAAGGGAATAATTATTAATTTTTAGCTTTGCTACCACAATACAACCATTCATAGTGAGCGTACAGCAGAAAACATTAAAACAACGGATAATAAAAGGATTATGGATATGCTTCCTGTCAGGTATAGGTATATTCCTGTTACTCATCCTGTTTATCAACCTGGGCTGGATGGGTTATATGCCCTCTATGAAGGAACTGGAAAACCCCAAGAGCGCCCTGGCGTCCGACCTGTATGCTACCGATGGCGAACTGATAGGCCGTTATTACATACAAGACCGTTCTGCATCAGAATACCACGAAATATCACCCAATGTATTCAATGCGTTAATTGCTACAGAGGATTCCCGCTTTTATGAGCACTCAGGTGTGGACGGACGAGCCGTACTGCGCGCAGTGATATTGATGGGTAGCGAAGGAGGGGGCAGTACCATCACACAGCAGTTGGCAAAAAACCTCTTCCCTCGTGAAGATGGCGGTAAACTTAAACTCGTTATCCAAAAGTTGAAAGAATGGGTAATGGCGGTGAAGTTGGAAAAGCAACTGACCAAAAATGAAATTATCACCCTCTACCTGAACACTGTACCCTTTGGCAGCAACGTGTATGGTATCAGGAATGCTTCTTTAACT
>JACFNS010000395.1:0-1173 GCA_019454705.1 Taibaiella sp.
GAAGACTGCCGTGTGTTCCTCATATCATTAAAAGCTGGTGGTATAGGTTTGAACCTGACAGCTGCGGACTATGTATATATCGTTGACCCCTGGTGGAACCCCGCAGTAGAGCAGCAGGCCATAGACCGTACACACCGCATAGGACAAACCAAAAATATCTTCGCCTACAGGCTGATATGTAAAGATACCATCGAGGAAAAAATGCTGATACTGCAAGAACGCAAACGTGCATTAGCCAGCGACCTTGTATCGGAAGATAATGCATTCCTGAAGAAGCTGACTAAAGAGGATATCGCTTACCTGTTCAGTTAATACGCCCTTATTTACGCAGGTGCAGTATCACCGGCAGGTGGTCGCTGTAGCCATTGTTCCAATGATAGCCTTTGAACGAGCGCAAGGGGTATGCATCTTCAAAACCTTTATTGCGGATGAAGGGGGCATCAAATATTTCCACCTTGTCGTATAGCCAGCCACTACCCTGCAGGAAAGCCCTGGAGATAATCACCTGGTCGAAATGGTCCCATTTTCTATTGTACACTGATGTGCCCTTACCCTGTTTGTAGTACACAGCCCAAGGATTGTATAGTTTGGCGTTTTTATCATTTCCTGCGCCTAAAACTTTGCTGATGCTTTCATCATCAGGATTGTCATTCATGTCCCCCATCACTATTATTTTAGCCCTGGGGTTAGCTGCCAGTATGCCGCGGATATTTTTCTCAACGATAATTGCAGCCGCTCTGCGCTTGGGTATAGATTCTTTCATGCCCTCACCCCTCGATGGCCAGTGGTTGACATGCACGTGTACCGTGTCGTCGTCCAGAAGGCCTTTTACATACAATATGTCACGGGTTGCCAATCCTTTCATGCGTACAGGCAGGGCTTCGGTATGCAATACTTTAAAGCGGATGGGGTTGTATAACAATGCAACATCTATACCGCGCGGGTCAGGACTATTATACCATGTGTATTTGTAACTATATTTTTTCAGTTCGGGCTGAGCGGTTAAATCTTTAAGAACGGTGTTGTTTTCGATTTCCGCCAACCCCACCAGCACTGCATCCAACTCTTTTATTACAGTAGCAATGTTGTGCAGTTTTTGCTGATACACTTTACCTGTATAACGGTAGCGGCCCGTGGGTGTAAATTCATCGTCCATCGTAGCGGGGTCGTCCA
>JACFNS010000395.1:1184-2885 GCA_019454705.1 Taibaiella sp.
GTTGTTTGTTTTCCTGTGCTGAGCAACTGCTCAGCACAAGCAATAGCAATAATAACAATTCCGTTTTCTTCATTATACCGACAGCACCTTTATCATTTCTATCATGTCTTCGTTCATCCTGCTGTGTTGTTTCACCACCTCTTCAAAAGGCGTGAACACTACTTTGTCGTTGACAATACCGGCCATCATTTGGGTTTTGCCCTCCAGCAGCGCATTTACCGCAGCATAGCCCAGCCTGCTTGCAAGCACCCTGTCGGCATAAGTAGGGTTGCCGCCGCGCTGTATATGCCCCAGCACACAACTGCGCACATCTTTTTCGGGAAAACGCTCCTGTATAATCTTATGAAAATCTTCCGCCTTGCCATAGTCGTCGCCTTCGGCCACTACCAGTATATGTACCGTTTTCTTGCGGCGTTCATCGTGGCATATGCGGTCCAGCACTTCGTTGATGTTGGTAGTGGTTTCGGGTATGAGTATATCCTCCGCGCCACAAGCCAGCCCGCTGTTCAGCGCTATATATCCTGCATCCCGGCCCATCACTTCTACCAGGAATAACCTGTCGTGCGCCTCGGCTGTGTCCCTTATTTTGTCAATAGCTTCTACTGCTGTATTAACCGCTGTATCATATCCGATGGTATAATCAGTACCTGCCAGGTCTTTATCGATAGTGCCGGGCATACCGATAGCAGGGATGGTGTATTGTTTAAAAAATGCGTTAGCCCCTTTGAAAGTGCCGTCGCCGCCGATTAGTATCAGCCCCTCTATACCATGCGCCTGCAATTCTTCGTAGGCACGTTTCATACCCTCTTCCGTCATGAACTCTTTGCTACGGGCGGTTTTGAGTATGGTTCCTCCCCGCTGTATGATGTTGGACACATCGGTGGTTTGCATACGGTATATATCACCCTCTATCATGCCCTGGTAGCCACGACGTATACCGTATATTTCAACATCGTTGTATATGGCAGTGCGTACCGCCGCCCGTATAGCTGCATTCATGCCGGGGCTATCGCCGCCCGATGTCATGATGCCTATTTTGGTAATCTTTTTCATGCTACGCTAAGTTAATACGTTAATATGGTAATAAGATAAGAGTGTGACAAGTTAACGGGGTTGCCCTGGTGATCATCTTTAAAAGTACAAAACAACACTGCCCGCAATAGCGGGCAGTGAAAAGTGAAATTGAAACCGGGATTAATTATTGTTATTATCCAGTTCTTTTATAAGTTTTTTATAATCGCCCGTAGTAGTGGTAGAGTTCTCTTCTCCCTCAGCTGTCTCCAGTTGCGAATACAAATCATCAGCATTATTAGTTTTGGGTACTTTGTAAATTGTTTTAAAGCCCACCAACGACATTTCGATATTCCTGTCAGCAGCGCGTGTAGCGTGGAATTCACGTATCAGGTCTAGTACATCAAAGTCAATGTACTCAGTATCACTGGCATCTATTATTACCTTGCTGTTTTCCGGCAGTTTTTCCAAAGCCATTTTGATACCTGCTTTGTTCAGGAACGATACTTCCTGCGCCAGTTTTATCTCTACCAGTTCGCCTTTGCTATGGCTGGTTTTGCGGAAGAAGAAAGGTATGCGCATGTTTTTGTACAGCAGGAAAACGATGCTCAGCACCAGGCCTATACCTACACCCTTCAGCAGGTCGAGGAACACAACGCCCAGCGCTGTGGCAGCATAAGGAACAAACTG
>JACFNS010000396.1 GCA_019454705.1 Taibaiella sp.
GGTGTCTATCAGCAAGGCAGGGTTCGTGATGACCATGTTTGGACTTGGAGCTATATGCGGGGCATTTATTGGCGGCAAACTGACCGATAAATTCGGGTTCTATTATATCCAGTTGTTCAGCCTGTTTGGCGGTGGGGTTATGTTCCTGGTGCTTAGCCAGGTGCAGGACTATAATGCCATATTGATAACTACTTTCATCCTTAGTTTCGTAAACGAGGCATTCCGTCCTGCAAATGCTTCTGCTATAGCACACTTCAGCCATGAGACAAACCGTACTCGTTCTTTCTCGCTCAATAGGCTGGCCATCAACCTGGGCTGGGCCGTTGGAGGTTCCGTGGGTGGTTTTGTTGCGAGCAAGAGTTACTACCTGCTGTTTTGGATAGACGGATTGACCAATATCGGCGCTGCAGTTCTGCTATGGTTGCTGTTGGCACCATCAAAGAACAAAGACTCTGCCAGGAAACCCGTGCCGTATACAGGGACAGTGAAGTCTGCCTACAAAGACAAACCCTACCTGGTGTTTATTGTACTCAACACGCTGTTTGCCATCTGTTTCTTCCAGACATTCACCACTATACCCCTATATTTCAAGCAAGACCTGTTGTTGAAAGAAAACCAGATAGGTATCATCATGGCCATCAACGGGTTGTTGATTGGCATATTGGAAATGGTGATTGTGCATAAACTGGAAAGTAAGGGTGGCATCTTAAGTAATATAGTGCGTGGCGTATTCTTAGTCGCGTTAGCCTTCGTATCACTCAACCTTTTACCGGGTATGTTTTCATTGGCAATGGTGTTTATTATACTGCTCACCATAGGAGAAATGGTGAGTATGCCTTTTATGAATACGTATTGGATAGACCGCGCCAACAATAGCAACCGCGGACAGTATGCAGCCCTGTTTACAATGTCCTGGGCGGTAGCGCAGGTTACCGGGCCGGGCATGGGTGCACTGATAGCTCAATACGGTGGATTTAATATGCTGTGGTGGGTAATAGGCGGATTGTGTATAGTTGCTGTAGCAGGCTACAGGTGGTTGCAGCTAAGAACTAAATCAAGGTAAGTATTATCGCTCACCGAAGATACTGCTGCCTATACGCACCATAGTGCTGCCCTCTTCTATGGCTATTTTGTAGTCCCCACTCATGCCCATAGAGCAGATATTGAAATAATCTTTCGTGATAAAATACGAGTCTTTCACAAAGGTGAACATATTTTTTATTTGCCTGAATTCTTTACGCACCTGCTCCATATCATCAGTAAATGTTGCCATACCCATTACACCGCATATGCGCACATTGGGCATTTCTGCTTTCTGTGCTTCGTGCATATCCATCAGTTCTACCAACTTCTTATTATCCAGACCGTGCTTGGTTTCTTCTTCCGCCACATGCAGTTGCAGCAGTACATCAATCACACGGTTGTGTTTGGATGCTTGTTTATTGATTTCCTGCAATAGCTTGAAGCTGTCTACAGCATGTATAAGATGAACGAAACCTGCTATGTACTTTACTTTATTGCTCTGCAAGTGGCCTATATAGTGCCAATGAATGTCGGCAGGTAATAACGGTTGTTTCTCTGCAAGTTCCTGTACATAGTTTTCTCCGAAGTTGCGCTCACCCAGTTCATACAACTCCTTTATATCGCTTACAGGTTTCTTTTTAGAAACAGCTACCAGGGTTACTTTCTGTGCTGTTGTTTCGTCCTTTATACTTCTCCAGGTACCGGCATCTACCATAGCTAATGTTAATATTGTTCCTGCTCGTTGGGAAAATCCTTGCTCTTAACGTCTGAAATATATTGTTGTGTCGCTTCTTTTATCTGTTCGTACATGTTCAGGTACCTGCGCAGGAATCGTGGTGAAAACTCTTTGTTGATACCCAGCATATCGTGCATTACCAGCACTTGCCCGTCCACATGCATACCTGCGCCTATACCTATGATGGGTATCTTCAACTCTTCCGCAACACGCTTACCCAATGCAGCAGGTATCTTTTCCAGTACGATTGCGAAGCAACCTGCTTCCTGCAGTTTATGCGCATTGGCTACCAACTCTTCTGCCTCAGCTTCTTCACGGGCGCGCACAACATAGGTGCCGAACTTGTATATAGACTGCGGTGTCAATCCCAGGTGGCCCATAACAGGTACCCCTGCACTTATGATTCGTTTAACAGATTCAACCACTTCTCCCCCACCTTCCAGCTTAATGGCGTGGGCACCGGTCTCTTTCATGATACGTATAGCCGAGTTCAATGCTTCTTTACTGTTGCCCTGGTAGGTACCAAAAGGCATGTCCACTACTACTAAGCAACGATTGATGGCCCGCACAACGCTCTGTGCATGATATATCATCTGGTCGAGCGTGATGGGCAGCGTGGTTTCATGGCCTGCCATTACGTTGGACGCACTGTCGCCTACCAACAACACATCAATACCGGCATCGTCCAGTATGCGCGCCATAGAATAATCGTATGCCGTCAGCATAGATATCTTCTCACCCTGCTGCTTCATACGCTGCAGGGTATTGGTAGTTATCTTGGTTATTTCTTTATGTGTAGACATACAATTATTTGAAAGGTAAAATTAGACAAAAATTTCCGCAGCCTTCAGCCATGCTGCCTTAAAGGCGTCTTTATCCAGTTGCAGTGGTATCTGCTGCCTTTCAGCCCAATCTACCACATTTTCAGTTGCAATATTTCCCACTAGTTCATCTTCAGCCATCGGGCAACCGCCTATACCCTTCATGGCGCTGTCAAAGCTGCGGCAGCCATTATTGTATGCGGTGGCAATTTTCTCTTCCCATTTATCAATAGTGGAATGGAAATGCGCCCCTATAGTCACATCTTTAAACTCAGGTACCAGGCTGCTGAAT
>JACFNS010000397.1 GCA_019454705.1 Taibaiella sp.
CTTTAGACCAGTCGGACAAAGGTGTAGGCGTACACCTGCTGCGTACATGGAAGAAATATGTTGTCTTAGGTGACAAACCTTGTTGTACAATAGCGGTACTGATAGTATAGTGTCCTTTTTGAGGAGGATCAGGAGTAGTGCTGACAGCATACTCATAACCATATGCTGTTTGTATCGGATCCCACTGCACCCTTACAGTACTATGTGTCAACTTATCGAAAGTGAGGTTGGGTGCGTAACAACAAGGCTCAGTAGTAAATGAATCCCTTACCCAGGCAGAGCGCTTCCAGTCACGTGCTATCCTGCCAGCCGTATCACATACAATACGTACCATCACATAATATTTAGTATTACACTGAAATGTATCTACATCAACATTTGTATTAGCAGTAAATGTAAAACCACTCACTGTATCATCAGGAATAGTATCGACTGGTGTAATAACATACTCGTAAAACTCAGCATTAAGCTTCGGCGTCCATGAGAAATCGGCTGACTTGTAATCTATATTTGCTATAGATATTACGTTAGGCGGCAAGCATGGGTTCACTACTTCGAATTTATAATCTTCTGCTTCGCCGAAAATACCACTGCACGGCGTTGAAGCGCCATAAGTTGCTTGTATGTTAGCACTGGTAACTATGCGCATCCTCGTAACGCCCTCTTTTGCCCATCCTGGCACGGTCACTTTAACCGTTACTGTTGTACCGATACCATTATGTACGTGCGGATGGCTAGGAATAACTGATGCAGGAGCAGCATACTCAGCAGGGTTGTCAAAAATGCCATTTCTGTTCCAGTCTACCCAAATTCTGTCAATGGAGCTACTCACATTCGCTGTGCCACCGGCACCTCTCCATGTGATTTTTACATCTACAGATTTACCGGCTTCTTGCTTTACCAAAAAGTTGTCGCCAGTATAATCTGAATAAGAAGTGGTTGTATTACCACAGTTTGTATTAGCATTAGTAAAATTTACTAAACCTCCTGTAGTTTGTACCGTTTGTATATAACTCCAACGTGTTGCGCTACCGCATGTCTGGTTAAATGTTGGTACACCAGGATTCGGATTGCTCTGACAATCATTGTATGTTGGCAACTGCGCACCGGCATCAGCAATGCCTGACAGCAACACTAACGCACCCAATACGGTCTTAGGAAATAAAGAGTATCGTTTTAATCTCATGTTTTTACCTATTATTATAAATAAGAAATCGAATTACAATATACAAAAACTCATTGAATTTATAAAATAAATCAGTACCCATCAAAAAAAAATCTGATAGCTATATTTGGATAGACAGTTTCAAAAACCAAAAGGTTTGCCTGACATTCCTTTTTCTTCATTTTTTACCAACCCATTTTCACACAGCTGAAAACACTTAACATAATGACAATCAGCAAATTAAATGGCCGGAGATTGCTCTCCGACCATTCGTCCCTATTGATATATGCTACGCCTATTGTTTCGTAAATTTCACCTGCTCCCTACGGTTATCATCAGTGTATTGTACTATATACATACCGGCGGGCAGTTCGCCTACATTAAGTTTTATAGTGTTGCTATTGGCAGTTTGCGCTTTCAACAATTTGCCGGTCATATCCAGTAAGTTGATAGTACCGTTCTGCACTTTACCGCCTACCGTTACTACCATCTCTTGGCGTACGGGATTGGGATACACGGCCAACTGAGCACCTTCACCACGCAGGTTATTTACGCTCAACGCCCAGGTGTTGAAGCTTGTTGTAGCCCATTCAGATTTATCGTACATAGAACTGCAATGCGCCCTTACATGCACATAGTACTCCGTACCCTCATCCAGAAATGGCGCCAATATGCTGGTCTTGTTAATATCTGTGCCTACAGCAGGAGGTGTTGCCGACTTATTCATCGCATATTCATATTTATAAGCTGTTTTCACTGTCTGCCAGGACGCTACTGCACGTGTACCATTCAGCCCGCTGATGGTGATAACAGGGGTATGGCAAGTAATCAGTGTAGTGAATGAATCCATAGAAAAACCGGAAGTGTCGTTTACACCACAGATATTGCGAATAAAAACGTAGTATTTCGTATCCTCGGCTAGGCCGTTGGCCGCCAGGCTATTTGTAGTGGGTTGGTTAGCCGTTGTCCACTCTGCATGAGTAGGATATTTGCTGTTGGTTTTGATAATCACTTGGTAGCCAATAGGGTTAAACACCGGCTGCCATTCGATGTCAGCAACAAAAGCAGTAATGTTTTTTATAGAAATTCCCTTGGGGTTTTCTACGCAACGAATACCAATGCGCCCATTCTGCACGCCTGTGAAACTTCCTACACTATCAAGAGCATTAGCAGGCGCAAGGATGTTGCCAACCATATCTGTAGACGCATTTGAATAGTTATACCCCTCCCATGCTCCGCTGTTGCTTGACCGAGCTATAACAGCTTCTGCTTCATTAGGGATAGTGCCCAACCATATATCTTTGTAATATACATTCGGTACATAGCTGTGTACCCAAGACGCCGGCGTACCTGCAGTGTAGAAATACATCCTGCCTACGCCTGCCGGCATGGGGCCGGCCTGCAATCCGCTGTACTGGCGTACACTATAGGTGGCAGGCACTGTAGCACCCCACTCTACTGTCATCACGGTATCTTCTGCAAACAAAAAGTACTGGGTACTATTTGCCGCCGGTGTTGCCGGAAATGGCTGTGCATCAGGTGGCGTGCCGGCGGGGTTTACTTCATACGCTCCAATGTCCGGTACACCGTCTTGCATCAAATAGGGGCGTACGTCACCTGCCAGGTCAGTTTTTATAGTTGTATCGTGTTCTGCACGGCCATTAACTGCCCAGGCGGCAGGGCTCGATGCATCTATACGGAAA
>JACFNS010000398.1 GCA_019454705.1 Taibaiella sp.
TGCGTAAAGTGTAAGAGAGAATAGCGTGTACTATCGTCGAATAAGATGATATGCATAACGGAAAAATCCCGACAAAAGTCGGGATTTTTGATGCGTAATGCAAATAATGTGAGCGGAAGATTATTTCTTCTTCTCGTAACGCTTTTTGAACTTGTCGATACGGCCTGCAGTGTCCACAAACACTGACTTACCAGTATAGAAAGGGTGCGACTTGTGAGAAATCTCCACTTTTACAACGGGATATTCTTTACCATCTTCCCAAACAATTGTTTCTTTTGTAGGTGCGGTAGAACGTGTCAAAAACGTATAGTCGTTAGACATGTCTTTGAATACTACCAAACGATAACCTTCCGGATGAATGCCTTTTTTCATTATTTAGTTTTTGTGCATGGATTTGGCCATGCGTTTTTACAGAGTGTGCAAAGGTATGTTTTTTTTAATATTCAGCCAAAAAATCAGATAAGGCCGAGGAATTTTTTACGGGTTTTAACCCTTTTCTTCAATTCAGCCTCAGCCTCTTCGGCAAAATTGTAGGTTGCTATCACTTTGCCGTCGGGGCCTACCAGTACTGCCTGAGGTACAAAGCTTACACCATATATCTGCGCCGGTTCTGCGTTCCAGCCGCCCAGGTCGCTCATATGGTATTCCCATTCCAGGCTGTCTTTGGCTATCGCCTGTTCCCATTTCTCTTTATTCTGGTCCAGCGATACGCTTAAAACCGTGAAACCTTTTTTAGCGTCTTCGTATTTCAGGTCTTTATACTGCCGGTACATTTTCACCAGCCTGGGATTTGCCCTGCGGCAGGGGCCGCACCAGCTCGCCCAGAAGTCAATCAGCACATACCTGTTTTTGTATATGTCAGACAGTTTGATGGTATCACCCTTGGGGGTAGGGAAGGCCAGCTCAGGAGCGGCCTGTCCTGCTTTTATCTTATCATTGGCATATTGCGCCTGTACGGATGACCGGCTTATCGTTGCTGCCAGGAAAGTTATTATTAGTTGTTTCATAATCTCTTTGAGGTAGTACTTATTTTATCTGTTAATTGCTAAGTTAAGTATGTTATCAGAATTCCAATGTCAGCCCATCGTAAGACAGGTGTATTCCTTCAGGCAGTTGGTGTTCGATATCTGAATGTTTCCCTAATTGGTGGCTGATATGGGTGAAGTAAGTGTTAGTAGCTCCAATATGCTGTGCTACCTCTATTGCTTCCTCAAGGGTGTAGTGCGAGGGGTGTTTCGCGTGTCTTAATGCGTTTAAAACCAATACTTTACTGCCTTTTATTTTATCTATTTCCGCAGGTGGTATGTAGTTGGCGTCGGTAATGTAGGTAAAGTCGCCTATGCGAAAACCCAGCACATCCATATACATGTGCTTAACCAGTATTGGTATGAATGTTAAACCATTGATAATAAACTCTTTGTCTTTGTCTATTCTTGTGACATTTACCCTTGGTATGCCGGGGTAGTTATCGCCGCTGAAAACGTACGAGAACTCGCGTTTTAATGTTTCTTCAGTTTCTTTTGTGGCATATAGCTCTACAGGTTTGTCGGTGAAAAAGTTGTATGCCCGTACATCATCCATGCCTGCTACATGGTCTTTGTGCCCGTGGGTGTAAACTATGGCGTCCAGTTTCTTGACCCCCGCCCGCAGCATCTGGTAACGAAAGTCGGGCCCTGAGTCAATAACTACACTTGTTTCGTGCGTCTGTATCCATATAGAGGAACGTAGCCTGTTATCCCTATTATCAGTAGAGCTGCAAACATTGCAGTCGCAGCCGATAAGGGGCACTCCCTGTGATGTTCCTGTGCCTAAAAATGTAACTTTCACTATCAGAGGTCAGTTTCCGGTTGTGCAGATGAATTGTTGGCAGGCTGCATGGCTATCAGTTGCTTGTACCATCTTTGCATTTCGGTACTCAATTCTTCTTCGTTTACCGAAATGGTTGGCAGTATTTCCAGCAAGGCATTAATACGCCCTTCCATGTCCAGAAACCTATTGATAACAGCCACGCGCCTGTCTTCCAGTATGCAGTAGCCCGAGTTGAAATTTCCCTTTTCAAAACGAATGGTAAAGTTAGCCTCCTCGAAAAGCTGTTCCAGTTTTTTAAGGGTGTTTGCAGTATATTTGAAGCTCATTAGCAAAATCCGGTTTCGATGCTCAAAATTAGAAAAATAACGCTATTAATGGTTGTTTTAGGGCTGGCTATAAGCAAAACTAATGCTCAGAGCTATTATGTAGAGGATAAAAGGACATTTTACGGCGGGCTTTCATTAGGGGCTACTTTCAACCAGGTAAATGGCGACAATTTTGCCGGTTATCATAAAATAGGGTTGACTGGCGGTGCTATAGTTTACGCACAAGTGGCGCCACGCATTGCCCCCAGTATGGAGCTACTGTTTACACAAAAAGGGGCTGTGTCTAATACGGAAAAACCTGCAATAAATGTCAGGGTAAACGACTATAAAGTAAACCTGAATTACGTGGAAGTACCCGTAATGCTCAATTATTTTGATAAACGTAAGAGCCACTTCGGTGCAGGCTTGTCCTATTCACAACTTATCAACTACCAGGAGTCTGCTGTAACTACACCTGCATTGCCTGATACCGTTAACCTTGATGACTATCCTTTTAAAAAATCTGACCTGAATGTAGTGGCGAGTGTCAACCTGCACCTGACAAAAGGTTTCTTTCTGAATATCAGGTATCAATATTCAGTATTATCCATTAGGGATAACTGGTACCCAGATCTTGGGCGAACCAGTGCAAAGGGGCAGTACAATAATTTATGGGCATTCAGGTTTATGTATATATTTTAACAAGGGTAATTATGGCGTATAAGAAATCTATATA
>JACFNS010000399.1 GCA_019454705.1 Taibaiella sp.
ATGGGCTATTGAGCCGGCGTATAAAAATCAATATGGCGCCCCCCGTGGTAACAAAGACGTACTGGATGGTTACTCAACTTTCTCTATTACGTTTATGTACAGGCTGGAAACTAATAAAGTACCTTGGTGGTAATCAATTATCAAGTATAATTTATACAGGCGGCATGAAAATCATGCCGCTTTTTTTATGCACCTTACCATACACATTGTGTATCTTAAAGCCACGCACTGCAGCAGTCAAAATGAAAGCTTTCGCATTATACAGCTATGTATCAGCCGCCGTAATGGTGCTGCTGCTGCACGCCTGTGGCGAAACGCAAACACCCGACTATAATGCCAAAGAACGCAGGATAGCAGACTCGCTGGAGAACAGGCTGGTAGCAGCGCCGGGCAAAAAGCCCCTGCGCCTGCTTACCGACAGGCCGTACAACCTGGAGACCCCGCTGCATTATTTCATGCAGGATATTACGCCCAACGATGTCTTCTTCGTACGCTGGCACCTGCCGGTGCCGCCGCAGCCCGTTAGCGAAGATACTTTTCGACTGAGGGTAACGGGCAACACCGCCCGCCCGCTGGCACTGAGCATACAGGACTTAAAAACAAAATTTGAACCGTACAAACTGGTAGCCGTATGCGCCTGCGCAGGTAACGCCCGCAACTTTTGCGACCCCCGCGTGCCGGGCGCGCAGTGGAAGAACGGCGGCATGGGCAATGCAGAGTGGACGGGTGTGCGGCTGAAAGATATATTGCAGATGGCGGGTACGCGCGCCAATACAAAATCCGTGTCCTTCAACGGGCTGGACCAACCCGTATTCCCCAATACGCCTGACTTTATCAAATCGTTGGAACTGGCGCACGCTATGGACGGCGAAGTGATGGTGGCATATGCTATGAACAGCGAGCCACTGCCCTACCTGAATGGCTACCCGCTGAAGCTGGTAGTACCGGGCTGGTACGCTACCTACTGGGTGGGTATGCTCAGCCATATATCCCTGCATGCGGGTGCGGTTGACAACTATTGGATGGACAAGGCCTACCGCATACCCGCCGGTGCGGCGGATGCCAACGAAGACCCCGCCAACCTCAGCCACAATATGGTGCCCATCAGCAGGATGGATGTACGCTCGCTGTTTGTACACCCCGAGCCGGGTACGGTGATAGAAAAAGACAAAGCTTGCGAAGTGCAGGGGCTGGCGATGGACGATGGCGCAGGTATAGTGAAGGTAGAACTGAGCAGCAATGGCGGCGCTACCTGGCAGCCCGCAAAGCTGGGGCCTGATTTAGGCAGGTACTCGTGGAGGAGGTGGCATTATACATATACTCCGGCTAAGGAGGGTAATGTGCATCTGCTGGCAAAAGCCACCAATGCAGCAGGAAGGACACAACCCGCAAGCCACTGGAACCGCAGTGGCTATATGCGCAACGAAATAGAATCTTTACCATTAGTAGTGCAATGAAAAAACTACTGAAATATAGCCTGCCCCTTGTGGTGCTACTGCTGTGCAACTGCAACGGCGGGCAGGAAGATACGCCCACTACCAAAGCCGACAGCCCAACCACCGTTACTGATGTAAGCGATGTGCAGGTGGTGCTGCCGCAGGCGGGGCATGTGGCGCTGGTAGAGGGCTACTGCACGCCCTGCCACTCGCTGCGCTATATTGAGATGCAGCCCGCCATGAGCTATGCCGCCTGGGAAGAGCTGGTGGACAAAATGATAAACGCCTACCGCGCACCCATAAGGGATACCGTAAAGCGCAGGCAGATAATTGACTACCTGCATGCTATAAAGGGAGTGTAGTGGAAAGGTGGTAAGATACTTTCACAATACAAAACTTAATGTTACTCAGCTTCTGTTTGTACATTTTCATCCCTAGTATTTTTGCCAGAAATTATCATCTTCTTCATTTCATCATAGAAATAGACGGTATCGAAGTTTGTACCAGTTTCCATCGGCAGCCGACTAATATCAAACTTGAAGCTGCCTTTTGCACTTGCGCCATCATGAGAAATTAAGAGCCAATATCTTTCTAGGCCTGTATTCTCTTTATACGCAAGGAATTTTTCTTCCTTCTTTTTTATAGTGGTTTTTACATTCTCAATGTCAAGATCTGCAAGGTTATATTGTTCGCTAACAGCAAATTCCAAAACTTTATGTGGTGTATTAGATACAAAGGCCAATCCGTCAATATTAGGCAATTCCTCATTGGCTATTTTAGCTGCAACATAAGCAACAATTTCATCCGCTATGTTTCGATTGCGAAGAACTACTTTAGCTGGGTCAATAGTAAAATTAAATAGACCTGTGATATTTGGGTCCTTTGCTTTTAGCTTGTCTAATGCCTCGTCAAGTTTTTTTTGAAAGCCGTTAATGCTTGCCACTACTTCATCGTCAAAAATTGATGTCAATTCTACGCCTATTCTTTCCCCATTCAGTTCAATAATAAAATCAGGGCTTTCCTCACAATCGACAATTTTAGCATTAAGTCCAACATCGAAAATAAAATTAGCCATTAGGTTAATTTCATGTTTTTTCTTTTGCGAGTGGTCTTGTTTCTTACCACAATCTCCTGCAATTTCTTTAAGGATTGCCATCTTTTGATCTTCTCGCTCGTTTAACTCTTGCCATTTCTCAAAATACCCTTTAGGCAGAAGATAGTTTGGGTCGCCTGAATGTTCGCGTAGTAGTTGCTCTAATTGTTCTTTAGAAATATCCTTTGGAGCTTTAAATGCAAAACGTTCTAAAATATCATTTGACATAATTTTGTTAGTTTCTATTTTTTATTCCCGGGCGAGTATTCTAAGGTAATTACATTACCAAATTATGCTGCCATATTT
>JACFNS010000400.1 GCA_019454705.1 Taibaiella sp.
TCATAATGATATGCGCGCTGGAGAAAAAGCTGAGGCTGATTGGTATAAATACGGGGCAATTAAGTGAAACTAATATTTCGCGAACCGTAAATATCTATGCCCCTGTAAATGGTTATGTATCTTCCGTAAATGTTAATGTGGGCAGGTATGTAACACCTGCTGATGTGCTGTTTGAAATAGTTGACCCAACAGATATACACCTTTTACTGACGGTTTTCGAGAAGGATATAGATAAGCTTTTTATAGGCCAGGGGTTAGTAGCTTATACAAACAACATGCCTGACAAAAAACATACTGCGAAAGTAGTACTGATAGGTAAAGATGTAGCCCCAGACAGAACCATACCGGTGCATTGTCATTTTGATAATTACGATAAGTCGTTGGTGCCGGGTATGTATATGAATGCAGAAATAAGGGTAGACGAAGCAGATGCATTGGTAGTGCCTGAAGACGCGGTGGTGAGGTACGGAGATAAGGAGTATGTTTTTATTGTGAAAGGCGATAAAACATATGAAATGACGGAAGTAGCAACCGGGAGCGCAGACGAGGGCTATGTTGCCATTAGTTGGGCAAATGAGGAAGGTGCAAACAAGCAGGTAGTAACCACGAACGCCTACACTCTGCTGATGATGTTGAAGAATAAGTCTGAATAACGGGCTGGTAGCTGTTTACACAGCTACCATTACCCTGTTGTATTTGTTTTTATATTCCAGCGGAGATAGCCCTGTTACTTTTTTGAATGTAGTGCGGAATGCCTTGGTGTCATTATAGCCCACTTCGTACATAATTTCATTGATGGTTTTTCGGCTGGTTTCCAGGTCTTTTTTCGCCGCTTCTATTTTTACACGTTGTATATATTCTATCACTGTATTAGCGGTGGCTTTCTTAAACCTCCGCTCCAGGCTGCGGCGGCCCAGCGCAAAAGTGCTGGCCAGCTGGTCAACAGTCAGTTTTTCGGTGTAGTTCTTTTCAATGTATTCCTGGGCTGCTTTTATATCATCATCATCATGGTCTTTCTGCCCGTTGAACATTACAAACCGCGACTGGTTGTCGCGCTCTATTTCTATGGCAAATATCTTGGTCAATAGCATAGCCATTTCGCGCCCGGTGTATTTTTCTACCAGGTGCAGTATCAGGTTGAGGTAAGAGAATGCGCCACCGCTGGAATAGATGCCGTTTTCTTCCGTGATGATTTTTTCAGTCACCAGGTTTACTTCCGGAAACATTTGCCTGAATTGGTTTTCCGCTACCCAGTGCGTAGCACATTTTTTGCCGTCAACCAATCCGGTAGATGCTAGTATAAATGCCCCTACGCACAGGCTGGCTATCTCGGCGCCCTTGCCATATTGAGCCTTAATCCAGGGTATGAAATCTTTATTGTTTTCAATAGCTTCGCCAAGGTCGCCATCTACAGCAGGTATAATTACCAGGTCGGTTTTTTTGATGTCCTGTATCAAGGCATCTGCATTCACGGTGAACTTACCTCCACTTACCGGTGTTTCCTTATCAATGCCCACCAGTTGCACCTCAAATACAGGCGGGGCACCACGCATGGCCATTACATTATTTACCTGCGTGAACAACATCCGGGTGCCTTCAAGGCTGGCCAGTATTGATTTTCTCGGGATGATTATGGATACGTGTTTCATATAAGATTGGTGTTTGTAGGGCAAATATAAGGAAATGCCATGTCGTAAAAAGCCCCCTGCATTGCCGTAATTGCACCCTGCAACAACGGCCAGATTGTTATTGTTTTGTGCTAAAAATAAAGACATGGAAAATTATTTATTAGAAAAAGACATCCGGGTGCTTTGTGTCACCGCCACTTCTTTCCCCGCTGGGATACAGGAAGCCTTTAGCAAAATCCACAGCCTTATACCCGATGCAGCGCTAAGAACCACCTACGGCATTTCGTACGGTAGTCCCGATGGGTCAATAATTTATAAAGCGGGCATGGAGGCATTACAGCCAGCCGAGGCAGAGCAATTCGGCTGCGAGGAGTACATAATAAAGAAGGGCAAGTATATTGGAAGGGTTGTCAATTGGAAAAAGAATGTAACGCAGATTGGTGAAACTTTTCAAGCGCTGCTGACCGACCCGGGCCTAGATAAATCCGGTGCATGCATCGAAGAATACATCAATGATGATGAGGTAAAATGTATGGTCAGGCTGAAGGATTAATCTTTGTCGCAAACAGACGCAGATTTGCCGTAAACACACATCATATAGTATCAGCCTTCATTGTACGTTTGCATTGAACAATTTTTTGATAACCGAAAAACTAAAAATTATGGCAAAGCAAATATTCGTAAACCTGCCGGTGAAAAACCTGGATAAGACAATGGCATTCTTCACCCACCTGGGTTATACATTCAACGAGCAGTTTACAGACGATAAGGCTGCATGTATGGTGATTGACGAAAATATTTTCGCCATGCTCATCACCGAAGGGTACTTCAAAACATTTACTAACAAACCTGTCGCCGATGCACAAAAGGGAACAGAAGTGATTATAGCCTTGTCGTCTGACAGCAGGGAGCAGGTGGACGAGTTGATTAACAAAGCCATCAAAGCAGGCGGTACATGCCCCATGCCTGCACAAGACCATGGCTGGATGTACGGACGCGCCTTTACGGATATTGACGGCCATATGTGGGAGACAATATGGATGGACCCTAACGGACCCGGCGAGGCATAATAAAACGATAACAATTATCTGAAACAATAATTATTAATTTCTACAATCAGAAACTATGGCAACATTAAACGCACACATCGCATTCAACGGAAATTGCGAAGAGGCATTCGATTTTTACAGCAGGGTATT
>JACFNS010000401.1:0-632 GCA_019454705.1 Taibaiella sp.
CAGCACAAAAAAGGAAAACTTACAGCCCGCGAGCGGATACAGCTTTTGATGGATGAAGGCTCTTTTGAAGAAGTAGGTATGCTGGTAACGCACCGTTGCCGAGACTTTGGCATGGAGAAAGAAGTGTACCAGGGCGACGGTGTGGTAACAGGCTACGGAACTATCAATGGCCGGCTGGTGTATGTATTCTCGCAGGACTTTACCGTATTTGGTGGCAGCCTGTCTGAAACACATGCCGAAAAGATTTGTAAAATAATGGACCTGGCGTTGCAAAACGGCGCACCTGTGATAGGGCTCAACGACAGCGGCGGTGCACGTATACAGGAAGGCGTGGTATCGCTGGGCGGATACGCTGACATATTCCACAGGAACGTGAAGTCATCGGGCGTAGTGCCACAGTTATCGGCCATTATGGGGCCGTGTGCAGGCGGAGCTGTGTATTCTCCCGCTATCACCGATTTTATATTGATGGTGGAGAATACCTCTTACATGTTTGTAACAGGGCCCAACGTAGTAAAGACCGTAACGCACGAAACAGTAACCAGCGAGGAACTGGGCGGTGCGCAAACACATGCTTCCAAATCAGGTGTAACGCACTTTGCCTGTGCCAACGAGGTAGAGTGTATAGAAAA
>JACFNS010000401.1:651-2797 GCA_019454705.1 Taibaiella sp.
CAAGCAACTGCTGAGCTATATGCCACAGAACTGCGAAGAAGACGCCCCGGTATATGCTTACGAACCAGGTGATGAAAAACGCCCCACTCTTAACAATATCATACCTGAGAACCCCAACCAGCCTTACGATATGAAGGAAGTGATTGAACAGGTTACCGATGCCGGTTCTTTCCTTGAAGTACATAAGAACTATGCAGAAAATATCGTTGTAGGCTTCGCCCGCATAGCAGGCCGAAGCATTGGCATTGTAGCCAACCAACCTGCCAGCCTTGCCGGTGTACTGGATATCGAATCAAGCAAAAAAGGTGCACGATTCGTGCGCTTCTGCGATGCATTCAACATTCCCCTGCTGGTATTGGTAGATGTACCCGGTTTCCTGCCTGGTACCGACCAGGAATGGCATGGCATCATCACCAATGGTGCAAAACTTTTATACGCACTGAGCGAAGCCACTGTGCCTAAAGTAACAGTGATTACCCGCAAAGCTTACGGCGGTGCGTACGATGTAATGAACTCCAAACATATAGGCGCAGACCTGAACTATGCATGGCCTACGGCTGAGATTGCAGTGATGGGCGCTAAGGGCGCTGCTGAAATCATCTTCAAAAAAGAGATAGCAGAAGCAGCGGATAAAGACGCCAAGTGGAAAGAGAAGGAAATGGAATACACCGAAAAATTTGCTAATCCATATGGCGCCGCTGCACGTGGCTATATTGACGAAGTAATACTACCGGATGTAACCCGTGAGAAATTAATCAGGGCCTACAAGATGCTGGAAAATAAAGTAGAGGTAAGGCCCAAACGCAAACACGGAAATATTCCTTTGTAAAACATAGATACGGCAATCCTGGTTGCCGTATTTTTATATCTGGTTTGCGCTACATTTTACATACAGCCCTTAACTGGATATTGTACACCAGCCTTTTTGCTGCCATCTGCGCGGTGGGACTTTGTATGTCAACAGAGCGGCTGGTGCTGAATACTATACCCCCACTCTATTCTGGGCTGCACCTGCTGGTGTTTTGCAGTACGTTACTGGTGTACAACGCCCATTATCTTATAAAAAAATCAACACCCGAATTATCAGACAGGTTTGGCTGGTCGCAGCACCACAGGCTGTGGCATTACCTGCTGATGGGCATAGGAATAGCAGGTTGCGGTATCGCGGCATTTCACCTGCCGCAAAATATACTATTGGTGTGTGTATTGCTGGCAGTATTGTCTTTTTCTTATTCCATACCCCTGCTGCCCTTTAAAGACAAAAAACGCCTGAAAGATTTCGGCTGGATAAAAATACTGGTGCTGACAACTGTATGGACCATCGTCACCAGCGTGTTGCCTATATTGTACCACAATAGCACCATCGCCGATTATCCTTACGAGATCATGATACGTTTTGTATTCATGTTTACACTTTGCGTGGCGTTCGACATAAGGGATATGCAGACAGATATGGAAGCAGGCATAGCCACCCTGCCGAATATGATAGGCATAAAAGGCAGCTACCGGGTGATGAGTGTATCCATGATTCTATTTATTGTCATGAGCATTATACAATACACCAGGTATCCATCACTACCCAGACTGATAGCTGAAATTATTGTGGCCATAGCTACAAAGCTGGCCATTGACTACGCGCGCAAACACCCGTCGGACAGGGCGTACCTGGGGCTGGTAGATGGTATGATGATGCTGTATGCCGTGCTGGTATTATGGCAATGAAAACGCCCCTGCTCGGCAGAGGCGTTCGCTTTTTATTTTTCATTTAATTTTTTACTGCTTAACTACCGGTACTACATGTTTGTAGCCGTCCTTCTGAATGCTAATAAAATACATACCCGGTGCCCAGGCTGATGTGTTGACAGAACCTGTATAACTGCCTGGTCCGATATTCATTTCCATATCGGCTACGAATGCACCACTCATATTATATGCCTGAATAGTGTACATTCCCGCATCTGCTTTATCCAGATCTATGGTCAACGTATTGACAACAGGGTTGGGGAATATCTTTACAACTACTTGGCTGGTTACAGTTGCAACAGAAGTCTTGTCAACTAATGTCAGTGATACAGTGTTACTGGACTTATCACCTGTTTGCATAGAATTTTTATTAACTGCATTTATTATAGCGTACATATTGATC
>JACFNS010000402.1 GCA_019454705.1 Taibaiella sp.
CGTGTCCTGCTTCTGCGCATAAGGGGATAAATCGGGTGCATTGGACAGGACGAGTTGTTTGACTAAAACCGTATCGCGATAAGTCATATACCGCACACGTTTGTTACCGTCAAAATGATAGAGCACGGAATCCTGCAGGTCGTACACGTATAATGCACGGGCGGTGGTGTGTATGCTGTCGAGCAATACCTTGGGCAGCATGAGCCCCCGGTTGGTGGTGTCGTTGCCCAGTTGCAGCCAGGCTGAGCTGTCGGCAAAAGCCCTGCTGCTCTGCCCTACCGATAGCGAACCCGATATATAATACCGCTGCATGAGCAGGCCGGTTTGTGCGGAGGCTAGGGAAGCAATAAAAAATGAAATAGTGGTCAATAGTTTTTTCATGGTCAGTTATTTGAAGTAGATAATTGTTAACTTTTGTTGTGCTGTGAGCGGTGTGTTGAAAGTGATGGTGGCGGTTAGGCTGTTAAACTGGTATTCATCTTCGCCAACTCCTTCGTGCCGCATAGCCCCCTCGATGAATACTGCTACCTGTTTGGCGTTCACGAGTTCGGTATGTGTTGCTTCGGTTTGCCCATCCGCAGCCAGGAACTGTATTTTGCCCGTGCTGATGGCAGCTCCTGCTTCGGGGTTGGGGTATATATATTCCGCACCGGGCAGTATGGGCACTGTTTTAGCGACATAACCACCATCGTGCAGCAAGGCGTTTCCAGGTGTATATAGCCGGATGTGGTAGGTGTAGTCTTCGTTGAGCCTGGCGGGAACAACTAACTGCTGCCCGGCGGTAGCAGAAAACTGTACATATTGGTAAGCGCTATTGAACGAGGCGAGAAAGGCCCAGGTACCGGTTTCTGTTGCCACAATGGGCAGGGCAACAGCCTCGCTGCATACGGGTATTTCGCCCAGGTGTATGGCATTGGTGATACTCATGATGATTGTTTTAAAAAGGTTCGGAAATACAATTGACGGGGATAAAAGTTTTGGACACACTGAGCGACAGGCGGATGATGGTTTCGTCCTTCAACCTTTGCAAGGTGGCATTTACATCTTCCATACGCATTTTTGCGAGTTCGGTAGCTACCACCTGTTCCCTGTTCCACGATGCAGTAACGGGTACAACATTTAATGGTGCATAAGCCAATGCGGTGTTGCGCACATTTTCTATCAGCTTGTAGGCATCGGCATTGCTCACTACGGCTACTAGTTGCACGCTCATTGTATCGAGAAAAGTCAGCCTTTGCGTGCCGGTATCGGTCATGCGCTCGGGTTCTTTGGCCTCGTGTTTCATCCATACATCGTTGCGCAGATAGAAGTAGTTGCCCAATGTATCGGCAGGCAACAGGCGTTTCATATCCCCACCCTGCCGCACCCATACAGCGTGGGTAGTATCATCTTTATAAGCATTAGCAAAGCCTGTGCTGAAATAGGTATTGCGCAGCAGGATGAAGTCTTTCAGTTGTTCAAAGTCTTGTTGCAGCATTATTATTGTTTTTTATGGTGAAACTGCTTTTTAATCAACCGCTTTTTCTTAGCGGGTTTTGTTAACTTTTGTTGTTGTGGTTCGATATTTTCCACCCGCTCAGCCAGCGTACGCAGGTAGGCTTCGTATTCCGCCAGTGTCATACTCATGACTGAAAGAGTTTATGAATGAAATACAAAGAGAGATTGGTGCCGATACCTACATAGGCTAAGTACCAGATGATATTAATGAGCCAGGCTGCGGGTATACTTGATACAGGTGTGGTTATCCAATAACCCAAAACATGCTGCATAAAGAACAGGTAGAGCCAGAAACTGAGGAAGGTGATGAAATGGCTGAAGCATAGTTCGCACAGCCCACCGGCCTTAGCAAGAAACTCCTGCCCTGCCAGGTCCCAGTTGTAGAGCCTGTTTTGCCAGTTGAATAGTTTATCCATCCATTGTCCGGGTTGTATGCTGATGTACAGAATTTTTGCGAGACAGGCATTAGCCAGCCATGCTACTATGGTATATAAAAGGAATATAATCATGATAAATACTTTTAGGTTTTGACTTATTACTTTTGACTTAAAGATTTGTTACCCACCTCACACCATTACACTGCAGGCAGTCATCATTGAATTGTTTCAATATGCCCGGCATTGCGTTAGTAAAAGTTTTCCATTTTTCGCGGTACTGGTTTTCCAGGTCAGTCAGCCATTCTTTGGCTTCCTCCCTGCCATATACTACCCAGTTGTTCAGCCTGCTGGTGCGCAGATGTTCTTCCATCAGCAGTACGCGGCTCTTCAGCCATACTATTTCGCCGATGTAGGTTTGCGCCAGGTCGCAGAGCAGCTGTTCGTAATCGCATACGCAACTGAACTCGAGGTTGATACCGAAGCCCTCTTTGCTGCTTATTTCGCGCTCGTCGTACCAGCCCTTGGTATACGCGCAGTCGTTGGGCATAGCGCCGTTGCAACCAGTGAAGCATGTGAGGTAAGTACCCGCTACCTGCACGTTAGTACCATCCAGCAGCACGCGGGCGAATGTTCCTTTCACTTCGTACTCCAGCGGATAGTTGTTTACTTTATTAGCTTCCAGGTCAACATTGTACGTGCTGACCATACCACCGGCGTAATCATCATATATTTTCAACACTGCACCCTGCACACCATTCAATGCATATACCTGCACCGTATGGATGGTGAGTTTGCGCAACCTGCCTTTTATCTTCCTGTTTTTGTATAAAGTAAGCCCGCGCTCTTTCGGTTCGGTGGGATAATTGATAGTAGTCTTAAACTCGCCTGTCGTA
>JACFNS010000403.1 GCA_019454705.1 Taibaiella sp.
CGCTGTTTGAAAAAGTGGTGAACCCCAACACACTGTCGGGCAATATGATCAGCATCAAAGTAGGTGAGAACCTGAAGATAGATGAGCTATTGCAAGGCTTTGTAAAGCTGGGTTTCCGCAAAGAGGATTTTGTGTACGAGCCGGGGCAGTTTGCCATGCGGGGTGGTATCCTTGATATCTACTCGTTTGGTAATGAACACCCTTATCGTATAGAGCTATTCGGCAACGAGGTGGACAGCATCCGCCTGTTCAACCCTGAAACACAGCTATCAGAGCGCAAGCTGTTGCAGGTATCCATCATACCGAATGTAGAAACGAAATTTGAAGCGACTGAGAAAATATCCCTGCTCGACTTTCTGCCAGAGAATACCGTGATATGGGCGAAGGACTTTGACTTTACATTGGGCAGGCTGGGCAAGATGGAAGCGGAATTGCCCGAAGTAATAGAGCTGAGCGATGTAGCCATAGACCATGAGGAATCGTGGGTAAAGCAACTGACCAGGGAAGATTTTGAAACTACGGAAAGCTGGCTGCCCGCACTCAGGAACAGGCACCTGGTAGAATGGTACAATAACTCGCTGCAAAGGCTGACCGGTGATGAGCCGAGCGCTGAACTGCAATTTGCTACGGAGGAGCAGCCTGTATTCAACAGGCAGTTCAACCTGCTGATAGAAGACCTGCAAAAAAAGATTGGACAGAAATACGAGGCATTCATTTTTGCTGAAAACCCCAAGCAGACAGAAAGGCTGAGGAGTATATTCGAAGACCTGAACGCCAATATCAATTTCATACCCATACCCCGCGCCATAAGCAATGGTTTTATAGACCATGAGAAGAAGATACTCTGTTATACCGACCACCAGATATTCCAACGCTATCATAAATACAATGTAAAGCAGGCGTACACCAAGGGCAAGGCGATAACCATGCGCGCCCTGCGCGAGTTGCAACCGGGAGATTTTGTAACACATATAGACCACGGCGTAGGTGTGTACAGCGGGTTGCAGAAGATAGACGTGAACGGTAACATGCAGGAGGCCGTGCGTATCATATACCGCGACAATGATGTGCTGTATGTGAACATCAACTCGCTGCATAAGATAAGTAAGTACACCGGCAAGGAGGGGACGAAGCCCAAAGTAAACAAGCTAGGCAGTGAGGCATGGCAGAAGCTGAAGAATAAAACCAAGAAACAAGTAAAAGACATAGCCACCGACCTGATAAAACTCTATGCCAAGCGTAAAGCATCATCGGGCTTTGCCTTTACGCCTGACAGCTATTTGCAAACGGAACTGGAAGCATCCTTCTTTTATGAAGATACACCCGACCAGAGCAAGGCCACTGCAGATGTGAAGCGTGATATGGAAGCGCCATCGCCAATGGACAGGCTGGTATGCGGCGATGTGGGTTTTGGCAAAACCGAGGTAGCTATACGTGCTGCATTCAAAGCGGTGGCGGATAACAAACAGGTGGCCGTGCTGGTGCCTACTACTATACTGGCTTTCCAGCATTATCAGACTTTTAAAGAAAGGCTGGCTGATTTTCCTTGTACTGTTGATTACATCAACCGTTTCAAATCGGCCAAAGAAAAAGCCGAAACGCTGAAGAAGCTGGCGGATGGCAAGATAGACATCATCATAGGCACACACGGTATACTGGGCAAGAATGTCAAGTTCAAAGAACTGGGGCTGCTGATAATAGACGAAGAACAGAAATTTGGCGTAGCCGCAAAAGAAAAACTACGCGAGCTGAAAGCCAATGTGGACACGCTTACGCTTACAGCCACACCTATACCGCGCACATTGCAGTTCTCGCTGATGAACGCACGCGACCTGAGCATTATGAACACACCGCCGCCTAACCGCCAACCGGTACAAACAGAGGTATTGGTGTTTGATGAATACGCCATACGTGATGCGATATACTATGAAACGGAAAGGGGCGGGCAAGTGTACTTCATTCACAACCGTGTGCAAAGCCTGCCGGAGATGGTAACGTTGCTGCGCAACCTTTGTCCTGACCTGCATATTGGTATGGCGCATGGCCAATTGGAAGGGCATAAGCTGGAACAGGCCCTGATGGACTTCATAGGCCATAAATATGACGTGCTGTGTTGTACCAATATAGTAGAAAGCGGTGTGGATATACCCAATGCGAATACGATTATCATTAATAACGCCCACCAGTTCGGGCTGAGTGACTTGCACCAATTGCGTGGGCGTGTGGGGCGCAGCAACAAAAAGGCCTTCTGCTACTTGGTAGCGCCGCCTAAGAGCACATTGCCTAACGACAGCCGCAAACGTTTGGAAACATTGGAGCAGTTTAATGAACTGGGCAGCGGTTTCCAGATAGCTATGCGCGACCTGGACATACGTGGCGCAGGTAACCTGCTGGGTGGCGAGCAGAGCGGTTTTATAGCGGAGATAGGCTTTGAGATGTACCAGAAAATCCTGGCAGAAGCCATTCGCGAGTTGAAACGCACCGACTTCAAAGATGTATTTGCCGAAGAGCTGGAACGCAAAAAAGACTTTGTAGCGGACTGTACCATTGACACCGACCTGGAGATTCTGATACCTGAAAGCTATGTAGATAATATTACAGAGAGGCTGTCGCTATATACACAGTTGGACGACCTGGAAGAAGATGCGGAGCTGGAACAGTTTGCCACGGAACTCACAGACCGTTTCGGGCCGATACCACCGCAGGTGCAGGAACTGCTGACGACCATCCGCAGCCGCTGGCTGGCCAAAGAGCTGG
>JACFNS010000404.1 GCA_019454705.1 Taibaiella sp.
CATCTCTTAGATATTTAGAATACTAAGATACGAAAAAACATATCTCAGTATTTGACCTAAAACAAAAACGCCCTTCGGGCGTTTTTGTTTACTGTGTCAGTATATCTCTTGAAATTACCAGTTTCTGTATTTCCGATGTGCCTTCGCCTATCGTACACAGCTTGCTGTCGCGGTAGTATTTCTCTACCGGGAAGTCTTTGGTATAACCATAACCGCCAAATATCTGCACGGCATCGGTAGATATTTCCACGCTTATTTCCGAAGCATAGTATTTGGCCATGGCCGACTCTTTGGTCATTTTCTCGCCACGGTTTTTCATGTCGGCAGCCTGGTATATCAACGCTTCGGCAGCGCTTATTTTTTTATACATATCCGCCAGTTTGAAGGCTATTGCCTGGAAGTTGGCTATAGGCTGGTCAAACTGTTCGCGCTCTTTTGAGTATTTCAGCGCAGCTTCGTAGGCCCCCTGCGCTATACCCAGTGCCAGTGCAGCAATCGATATACGTCCGCCGTCCAGTATCTTCATCGCCTGGCGGAAACCATCACCCACCTCGCCCATACGCTGGCTGTCTGATATGCGGCAGTTGTCAAACACCAGCTCCGTGGTTTCAGATGCACGCATGCCCAGCTTGTTTTCTTTCTTACCCGCAGAGAAACCCGGTGTGCCGCGCTCTACTATAAAGGCGGTTACATTGCTCTTGGCACGGGGTTCGCCTGTACGCGCCAGCACTACGGCTACGTTGCCGCTCTTGCCGTGTGTTATCCAGTTTTTAGTACCGTTCAGTATCCATCCGTCCCCGTCTTTCACAGCCGTGCAGCGCATATTGCCGGCATCGCTGCCGGTGTTGGCTTCTGTCAGCCCCCATGCGCCTATCCATTCGCCGGTGGCCAGTTTGGGCAGGTATTTTTTCTTTTGCTCTTCGTTGCCGAATGCCAGTATATGTCCTGTACACAGCGAGTTGTGCGCTGCGGTCGAAAGCCCTATAGACCCGCAAACTTTAGCTATCTCGCTCACTACGGTTACATATTCAAAATAGCCCAGTCCCGAACCGCCGTATTCCGTAGGCACCAGTACGCCCATCAGGCCCAGTTCTCCCATTTTCTTAAACAGGTCTACAGGAAATATCTGTTCTTCGTCCCATTTCATCATATCAGGACGGATGTGCTTGTTGGCAAAATCGCGAACCATATCGGCGATTTGCAGTTGGGTGTCTGTGTATTGAAAATTCATGCGCTTATTAACCTATGAAAATTTCGGCAATTTTACGAAGATTTCCGCACTGTTTTGTGCGGGATGTAGGGTATTTATTCAATTGTGGTCCTTTCGTTCAGCATTTTCTTCGTTTTTTCATTGAAATGATACACATCATATACTTGTTGCATATCTGTGAAGCGGCCCAGTTGCCGCCTGCGCTCCAGTATCCTGTGCGACAAACCTTTGCCTATACCGGGTAGTGAAATAAGCGTCAGCGAATCCGCTGTATTCATGTTGATTTTTTCGCCCGGGGGTAATGCCTGTGTCTGTTGTATTGGTTGGTTGCTTATTTGTTTACTGGCTACTATCACCTGTTCCGCATGTATTTCCGGCTGCTTTACCCACAGGTGCATACTAGCCCTCACCGCTATCAATATGATGATGACCGACAGCAGGGCGATGATACCCATTCTTTCGGTACGGTTGAAGGATATGTATGAACGGAAAAGGTTGTTCATGAGTGGGAATAAAAATAGCGATAAAATCACTCACCAGCCGCAGCTTCTCTTATGGTCTTTTTTTGTGCAGGCGTAGGTTCCGGTGTCCAGTACCCCTCATAGGCTTTCCAGGCCGGATTGCTCAATAGTTCAGCCAGGTCTGTCTTACCATCCATATATGCAGCCATGCTGTTGAATATGGCTTTGTTTTCTTTCCTGAATATCATCAATGCGGAGTTGGCGCCCGCCTTAGTAGCAATGGGCACGCCGCCGCCCAGCTCTGCCCAGTGCCCGCCCAGCAGCAGGTTCTTTACCGGGGTCTGGTAGTGGGCCACCTTGCTTTGCATATTCTTCTTGCCGGGGCGTGCGCCCATCATAGTACCGCCTTTATTACCTGTGTACCGCCAGTGTGTCACCGGCGTGGCCACATCGTAAAACAATATATGGCTGCGCAGGCCGGGCGCTAGCTGCTGCTCTATACGGTCGATAATAATCTCGGCTATAGATGTTTTGTTCTTTTTATAAGCCTCGCCGCGTATGTAGTTGCCTTTGTCGTCTTTTTCGGTATGCCATTCGCTGTACTGGTGCATCAGCGCGGGCATAAACAAGGTGAGTGTGCCACAGCCATCAGGTGCCAGTGTTTTGTCCCTGCACGACGGTGCCAGTATGATGAGTTCGCTTTTGGTGGGGTCGCCACTGCTGTGTTCTTCTCTTGTATGCGCTTCGCTGGCCAGGTGTACCATTTCTTCACCAAAACCTAATTGCTCGGTAGGGCAGTCGAGCGCTACCGATATGGTTACCGACGATGCGTATAATTCCGCCTCGCGCAGTTTCTTTTTCAGTTTGGTTGGCACTACATCTGCGGGTAGCATTTTTTCATACAATGCTTCCACGTCGCAGGCGGCTATTACGTATTTACTCTTTACAGTGTGTTCCTGGCCTCGGTGTTCCAGCCTTACACCTTTCGCCGTGTTTTCGTCCAGCAGTATTTCCTGCACATTGCATTTAAAGTATAGTTCGTTGCCGTAGTACTCTATTATATGTTGCAGCCACTCGGGT
>JACFNS010000405.1 GCA_019454705.1 Taibaiella sp.
TACAATGCTTGTCGTGTCAGTTTCTGATGTACATCCGTTTACTGTAACTGATACCGAATAAAGTCCTGCCATTGTGCTGTCAGCAGGCACTCTTACAGGATTTTGTTGTGTGCTCGTGTAATTATTGGGGCCGTCCCAGTTATAAGTCGCACCGGAAATTAATGATGCAGATAATAACACACTATCGCCGCTACATAATGGGCTGTTGCTGGCAGCTATTGGTGCTGATGGAATAGAGAATACGTCTACAAGAACAGTATCGGCCAATGAAGTGCAATTGTTTTTTGTAGCAGTAACAATATAAGCGCCGGTGTTATTAACTGCTGCGTTATTAATTGCAGGGTTTTGTGATGAAGAAGTGAAACTTTGTGGACCTGTCCATGAATAAGTTACACCCGATGAATCTGCAGTGGCTGATAATAAAATTGTATCACCTGCACATAAAGGACTGTTGGATGCTGCATTTACAACCGGTGATAGTGGGTCGGTAAGTATTACATCAGATGCCGTAGCAGATGTGCAGCCATTCAGAGTTACTCGTACTTGAGAGTATGTGCCTGCTGAAAGGCCTGTCATAATAAGATTCCCACTACTATTAGTAATGACATTAACAGGTGATTGTGGAGTACTGTTTTTATTATAGTTAACTATGTATTGGGTAGAAGGTTTTAAACCTGTAAGGGTGATTGTGCCCTGTGTACCGTTACAAGTTGTGGGCTGACTGCCGGATATACTGCTTATTACAGGTATGTGATTAATGACTACAGTTGTTGTATCTGGCAGGGATAAGCAGCTATTAATTGTAGAAATAGCCCTTACAATATATTTCCCTGCCTTAGCTGTGTCAATGTTAGATATGGATGGGTTTTGGAAGGTAGAGCTGAAGCTGGCCGGGCCCGACCATGTATAGGTTGCATTGGTAACATTGGTTGCATTAAGGGTCAGAGTGCTGCCTGCGCATAGTGCCCCATTGTTGCTTGCTGTTGGTTTGGCAGGCCTGGGCTTTATAGTAACTGCAGTAGTGTCCGGGCGGGAAGTACAATGTAGTTTGCTTGATTTCAGAATATAGTTGCCGCCACCTGACAAAGAAACATTTGGTACTATGGGGTTTTGGGAGGTCGATGAAAACCCACCGGGCCCTGTCCAGCGGTATCCATAACCAATGGGGGCTGCGGTAGCGAATAATTTCAGGGAATCACCCTCGCATACAGCGCTGTTGCTGGACGCCAGTAGTGTATCATACCGTATGTCTAATACATTGACCGTAACAGTATCACTGTTTTTGGAACAATATTGAGTAGCGCTGTTAGTTACACGGTATTGGGTATTGGTCGTAGGCCAGGCGAATGGCTCTTTACAAGTTGTACAACTTAATGAAGTAATACCTGAGCCTCCAGCCAAAGCCGACCAGGTAAAAACAGAACCACCAACTGCAATGAGTTTTACTGTGTCGCCGTAACATAATGTAGTGTCTTTTACTATATCTGTAATGGGCCAGATATAAATAGGTAATACGAATGTCTGTGAAATCAGTGCTCCCGGAGATTTGCAGGTAGAATCTTTCACCGTTACAGTAAATACCCTGAGGCCTGTGTCTAATGTGCCGGGTGTCCATGAGAAACATCCTCTTATAGAATCTGTGCCCTGGCCTGTGTAGGTTACACTTGAGTTAGGAGCCGATGCGTTATGGTTGTCTGTTGCCTTCAGTTTAGCAGCAGTATCAGTTGATTTCATGTCAAAACAGAAGCTCATGGCTACGCCGGCACATGCCTGAATTTTACCGTTGATTAAGGTAGCGCCCGAAATGGTACTTGATACAGTATTAACAACAGGACCCGGCACACTGCAGTTAATTACATATACTTGTATATCACGCATTACGGTGCCAATGAGCACTCCGTTCCTATATTCCTTTATTACTGTAGTTAATGTTGCAGCACCTAGTTGCGTGGGTTTAAATGTCATTTGCCCGGTAGTAGTGTCCAGTATAAATGAATTGTTAGTTTGTAATGGATTGGTTGTAGTGTTAAATGCAGGCGATGCAGCGGCAAAGTTGATATTGGATGTAGTCATAGGACATCCGCCTGCTGTATTTTGCGGCCTTGACATTTCAAAAACTAAAGAATCAGAATTAGGATCAACACCACCGTTATTGTATGTATAGTTCTGGTTGATACAAACAGAAGGAACCGGCTTGACTGAAAAATAGGGGGATGAGTTGCCTTGTGCGGCAACGTTATTTAGAGTTGCCTCTACGTACAATGACGTAGAGCCTGCATTGACCAGGTTGACACTTGGGTTTCGAGCCGCCAGTTGTACATTGAATTTCCATGCGTTGCAACGTGACGGCAATGTAACAGTGGCGGAATACCACCACTCCTGGTACCCAGGCATCACAGATGTACTGCTGCTGCACCTTGTACCAACACCCGCACATCCTGTGTTTACCGGACTACCGTTCAGTGTACTGTCCGGTAGTTTGGTAATCCTGGTCATGTACACTGTATTACTGTAAAAGTTGCAAGAATTGGTAATGCAAAGTAACACCGAATTATTGCCGGGGGCTCCTGCTCCTGAACAGTCCCGGTAGAATTTAAAGTATACTCTGTAAGTGGAATCACTTACCCATTCATAAGAAATTTCTCCTCCTGCAGCATGGGTAGCCTTCGCTGAATTAGAAAAAATAACTGATAGTATAGACACTATCAGGAGCAATAATGTGTGTTTGTTCATTTGTTTAAATAAT
>JACFNS010000406.1 GCA_019454705.1 Taibaiella sp.
ATACCCCGATGGTTTTGTAGAAACCTATAAGGGTGAAACAACCTTGATAAGGTAAATACATACGTATTTTAAAATTATTTAAGAAGGCTTGTATTATTACAAGCCTTTTTTATATTTTAGGGTGGTATTTGTGCATAAAAATGGGTTTAAACCCAACTCTTTAATGAACATTATATGTCAATTAAGAAGTTGGAAGAAGTTTTAACATATTATATAGGCACAACACCACAAAGATTTATACTACTAAAATGAAAAAAACGCTACGAATGATTCAAATTTCTAAACCGGGAATTTTTTCTACAGTGTTGGCTATGATGCTGATAATCATAGGTTTAAACGAGTCTAAAGCTTGTCACCTGACCGCGGCAGATATAAGTGTCACATATATTGGTCCTGGTATTGACGGCTGTAGCGGAACTGCAGAATATAAGTACAGAGTTGAGGTAACTACGTACTATGCCTGCCAGACGTGCCAGGGAAATGGAGCACAGCAAGCAACGGTACAGTATGCTTCTGCAAGTGCCCAGGCAGATGGTTTGCCGGGAGCAAATGGAAGTTTCCAGATTTTTGACTCACTTACCGTAGCGGATACAGTACACCAGTTGTGCGGTGCATTTGCAGACAGCAATAGTTGTAAAACAAACCTGGCTACAGCCAACAGGTATCCGGGGTTTAGGGTACGCAGGCGTGCCGGTGAAATTACATTACCATATGCACGCACAGACTGGCGTTTTTGGTGGAGCGAGGGTGCACGTAACAATAGTAACCTTACAGGCTGTGGTTCTTTATACGTAGAAGCAGGCCTGGATAATATGACCAAATATAATAACAGTACTATAAAATTCCTGAGTAATCCGCTGCCTTATATATGCGTTAACCAACCTACTACTTACCTTAACGGTCCGTACGATGTAAATGGCGACTCAATAGCTGTAATAGCACACACACCTTATACAGGTCCTAACGCTCCTTGTGCATATGCACCGCCATCATCAGTACAAAACCAGATAGCATCCAGTGCCGGTTTTATTTTGAACAGTACTTCAGGTAGTGTGAACTTTACGCCTTCAGCTACAGGACAATTTGTATTAGCTTTCAGGGGTGAAGATTACCTGCGCGGTACCACACAACGTCTTAGCTACGTATATCGCGATGTTCAGGTGTCAGTGCTCCCATGTAATGCCCCACCTCCTAATATTGATTCTGTTAAGGCTGCAATATCTTCAATAACCGATGGAAGTATAGTCTCCACAAAATCATTAGGTGATGCAGTATTGGTTTGTCCGGGCAGTAATTTGTCATTCGATTTGAATTCAAAATCGAATAATGCTACTGCTAATGTATATATGTATGCCAATACCTCAATTATTCCGGGTTCAAATTTTACTACTACAGGGCAGGGAACTGCAAATGTAACCGGTACTTTTACATGGACTCCAACTCAATCAAACATTGGTGAGCATACCCTTATTGTTGAATCTAAAGATTCTACTTGCTTGGCTTCTCAACCCATAGTTTTGACCAATTATCGTGTAATAATAATTAAGGTTTTGAATGGTTTGAATGCAGGGCCGGATTTGCCAACCTGTGAAGTAAATCCAAAACCTGTACAATTGTATGTGTATGGTGCTGATGATCTGAAGTTAAAGTGGACCCAGAATGGCGGTCCGGCAACAGACCTAAGTAGTGATACTATTCATAACCCAACTGCACTTGTAAATGCTACGACAGATTTTATAATCAGCACTCCTGATCTTAAGGGTACATGTAAAGCTGTTGATACTGTTACCGTATATAAAGATGTTTCTAATGAGGTGATTATCACACCAAAAAATCCTGTTAATGCCGATGATGCATTGGTGATGTGTACTCACGGTTATTTTCAGCTCGAAGCGTTATTTGTTTGTAAAACCCCTAAAAATAACGTGGCTTGTGGTATAGGTAACCCGACTTTATGTAACAGCCAGGATTCTGGTGTCGTATATGGCTCAGCGGTATTTGGCAATATCTCGTACGACACTATTGGCACGGTTACCCCCGTTTTATATAACACGTTGCGTACCAGTCGTATGCAATATCTGATACGTAAGAATGAAATGGATGCAGCCAAAATCTATTCTTCTACAATACGTAGCATGAGTATACAAACCACCGGTAATACGCTGCCCAACCATGTATATGCTAACTTCAGGATATTAGTAAAATGTACAGATAAAGAAGAGCTAAATGAGGCTGATGGATTTGAGAACTTTGGATTAACCCAGGTATACTCATCCCCAACTGTTACTTTCCCTAACGGAGAACATTTCTTTACATTCAGCACACCGTATAGCTGGGATACCACAAAGAACCTGATTGTTCAGTTATGCTATAGCGATAACCCAACTGTGGATACAGGTTGCGGTGTTACGTCTGAACCACCGGTTGTAAGCTTTGTTCCAACAACATATATTTCGGGCTTAATGTTGAAAGGCCCTACACCTGCTGATGTTACCGTATGTGGTATTGATAAAGACCCGTCAATTCAGGCATCTTTGGGTCGACCTTTATTCAGGTTCCGCTACTGCGAGGCAGATCCGCTTGATTTCATTGTGACATGGAACAATGGTGAATACCTTTCTGACTCAACTATAGAACAGCCGTTGGCATATGTACCTAAGTCCACATCTTTTACGGTAGAGGTGACAGGCCGTAGCAATTGTATTATGCGTGATACGCTGGAGGTGTATATACCTGAGCAC
>JACFNS010000407.1 GCA_019454705.1 Taibaiella sp.
AGTGTGTTGATATTGTAAACCGTCACCTGTGCAGTTGCCATGTATGCACAACAAGAGAAAAGGATAGCCAGGATATTGAATTTCATAGGTGTTGTTTTAGGTGACTTGCGCCACGGGTGTAACAATAGCATGAAGATAATGAATATTACCTGTTTTGTATATTAAAAAATGTATGATTATTGTCGCATGTTGGCAAGAAACAAACAGGGGGAAAATACCTCAATAGTTTCTACATGCTTCGCCTCATTGCGTAGGCAGCATTCTTTCGTTCCTCTTTTTGATAAAGCGCACAAGTTTCGCCATCAGCCACCTGCCCCCCAGCAGCAACATTATCAGCGCCAGTACGGCTATCCATAGCAACACATCGTGGCTGGCATAGCCCCTCACCAGGAATGTATAATTCATACACGAGGGATTTTACATTATAAATATACGAAAAAACCTAAGGTATAGTTCGCACCAGTGCTATAGATGTTCCCAGCCCGTCCCATGTGGGGTTTTGAAGGTCAGCATATTCCTTACCGTTGGAGAAGTGTGTGTACCCGCCGGCGAAGCGGATAGCCATTTTTTCATTGAAATACCAGTCCGCCCCTATATTAGCTGTAAACGTAAAATTAATCATCCTGTGTGGGTATTGCGGCAACATAAATATTACCCCTCCCTTTGTTTCACCAAATATATCCACCTTTTTGCCCGAGTAGAAAAACAACCTTGTAACCGGGCGAATACTTAATCCTGCGGTACTGTAATGTGGCGATGTGAACTTAAAAACATTCGCCTCCCCACCCAATGTAAACCAGGTGCGTAATTTATACTCACGTGCTAAATCAAGTGTCAGCAGGTAAGAATTATCAAAATCCAGTTCGTGAAACAGCCCAATACCGGTAACGACAGTTTTCTGCTTGACAGGCGGAAAGAACTGCGCTTTGCACGGCATATAAATTCCCAGTAATATCAATATCAAGGTTACCCGTAGCAGCATAAATATATAACGCACAACGGGAGGCGAATGTTGTACGCTACAGGCTTCGGAACCAACGCTGGAAATATTCACCCACCAACGGCAGCGGTTTATGTTGACCGTTGATGGCGTTGATGAGGCCAATCAGCCAAAAGACAAAGAGTATAACGCCGACGATATTGCCCACGCCCCACATCATCCCGGATGCAAACGATCTGTTGAGCAGGGTGAGCACGAAGCCACATATGTACAACCCTAACGATTGCCGCAGGTGAAATGCACCAAGGGCGTCTTTTTGCCTGGGGTAAAGGAACAGGTATGATATCAGCCAGCCTATAAAAGTGATATAGGATACTACGGCCACTGTTTTGGGAGATGTTTCGCCGGACATGTTAAAACGGTTTTAGTTCATATAAAATTAAATATTATTACACCTGTTCAGTACTATTTGCATGGTGAGAGATATCAGCCCTGCAAATTTCATTTTATGCCATACAGGCTATATATTTGCGTGAAATATTGATAGAAATGCCTAAAAAATTAAAACCAACAGGTAAGCAGAAGCAGATATTCATCATACACGCTATTGTGTTCTTAGCGGTTACCATTCTCACATGGATGATTTATGACAATGGTGTTGAGGGTTGGGCATATCCCTGGCCGGCATGGACTACAGCAGCATGGGGCTTATCATTAATCGGCCACTGGTGCGCTGTGTACCTGAGCTATGAAGACCCCGGGCACGAAGATTACAAACGCCAGGAAGTAAACGGTTAATTCAACAGACTTAATAATACAAGCCCCTTGCTCTGCCGCAGGGGGTTTTTATTTTTACAATACAAGTTTCAACATGGACTCACAGAAATACAAACTACTGCAGGAGGAATATGACAGCCTGAAAGACGAAAGGGCCCGCCTGGATATGCTGGTACTGATGGCGCTGGAAATGCGTAATACCGATGTGGATGAGGCCGCAAAGATGGCTGACGATATTATCACCCGGTCGGCAAGGATAGGCTATGCTAAAGGTGAGGGGCGCGGGCACAACCTGAAAGGCTCTTGCTACGGGCTGCAGGGCGACTATGATGAGGGATTGGCAGAACTGAACAAAGCCTATACTATAGCACGGCAGATAAAAGACAAACGGCTGGAAGCCCGTGTACTGAATAACTTCGGAAATGTGTACAGGGAGACAGGCGACTTCGCCCGAGCGCTCAATTACTTTGAAGAAGCCCTGGTGATAAATGAAGACCTGGGCGATGAGGTAGCCGGCTCGGTTAACCTGACCAGCATCGCACAGTTGTTGTACGACCTGAATGATTTTGACAGCGCCCTCGATTATGCGCTGCGTTGTATGCCAATATTCGAGAAAGCGCATGATACTAACCGTGTGACGACTATCTACAATGTACTGGGCAATATTTACTTCAAACGCGAAGAATACGAAGAAGCGCGCAGTTACTTTGAGAAAAACCTGGGTAATGCTGAACTAGGCTCATCTGCATCGCTGATAGCGCTGAGCGGCATGGGCAAGGTATATTACCGCATGGGCGATTTTATTAATGCCCGCAAATGCCTGGAAGACGCATTGAGGGATGCCATAGAACAGGACAACGCCGAAGTACAGATTATATGTAACTATTACCTGGGGCGTATGCAGATGGACGAAGGCGACTACCGCCAGGCGCTCACATATCTCAACTTTGCCTTCGAAATGGCGGAAGACTATACCCGCAAGCACGATGTAATGAGCCTGCACGAAACCCTGTCGGCCCT
>JACFNS010000408.1:0-1148 GCA_019454705.1 Taibaiella sp.
GTTTGATTGAAGTCTCCATTTTGGTTTCTTATATTAACCTCAGATCCGAGAATATAAGACCCTAATGTAACTCCCAAAAAATCAAAATCAATATCATGTACTACGGTTGCTCCTCCATAATAGTCCACATCTATATCCCTATGAATTAGATTAAGCCCATTTGCAAAAAGAAGCCCCAATCCATTTTGTGCAGCCTCCCATGTATGACGACTTAATATCTGTCCAAAATTCCCCTGAAATTGCCCCTCTAATAAACGCAAAGTAGTTTCTAATTTTTGACCAGCTCCTGCAAGTGCATTTTGCCATCGATTAGTACTACTGCTGAAAAAACCATCAACAAACCCCCAAATAAATTCAAAAAAGAAATGACCACTTGGATCATTGTATCTCATAGGATTATTCATCGCATAAGTATGCCTGTTGAAACTCATGGGATTCTCGGGCTTTTGCACAAAATTATCCGGACTCAGCGTTCTTCCAACAATCGCATCATATAGCCTGGCATTCATATTGATGAGGTTAAATTCCTTTGCATGTTCATGCGAAGTGTATCCACGATTTAATAGTAACGTCGGGTCTGAACCGAAAGCGTATAAAGCGAGGTTTGCTGGGTTACGCATCCTACCCCAAGCATCGTAGCTGTACTCTGCCTGCAGGGCTTTACTTGCGTTAGTAATATGGGTAATGCTCCCAATATTATCCCTGTTGATGTACAACAAACGTGTGGTTCCATTATTGTTTTCTAACGCCACAGTAGCGGTATAAGGTGTACCATCAAGATAGAAAATCGTTTTGGTGGTACTGCCCTGAATCGTTTTTTCGTACTGTCCGCCGTTAAAATAATACCGGGTATAAGTAAGGCTGCCGGATGTTTTAAACTCCTGTTTAACTCTTCCATAATCTTCATCATAAGTAAAGTCAAGGGTGTATGTTCCTTCTTTTAATTGTTTGGGGCGGGCAAATGAAGTATAGGTTACTTCCTGCAGTGCAGTTGGAGCAGTATTGCCCGATGTAAGCGTTACGCTGCTCATTGCATAAGGCTTTCCGCTGGTGTTGTACTTGTAGGTACCTACATCTGACTTGCTGGTGATATTTCCCGTTGCATTGTTGTATGTAATTGTTTTGGTAGCGCCTGAAGTGCCATAGGT
>JACFNS010000408.1:1248-2735 GCA_019454705.1 Taibaiella sp.
TTATTAACAGTTTTTAATGCCACATTGTTTACGTCAGTAAGCTTATAAAGATAGCCATAACTGTTATACAGGTAATTTATGGTATATCCCATAGGAGCATGTACGGTTTTTGTGACTTTTCCGTTGGTATAGGTATAATCCACCTGGTAAGTTTCGGATCCCACGGTTTCCGTTGTTTTAGTAACCCGCCCAAGGGCATCGTATGTGAAAGACTTGGAAGTTCCGTTGTTATTTGAAATGGTAGTTAGCCTTCCGTCTGTATTATAGGTATACGTACTGGTAAATTCAACGGTTGTTTTTGTAATAAGGCGGTTATAAGCATCAAATGTTGAACTTACCGATTTAGCGTTGGCATCAGTAATCTTGTTCTGGTTACCGGCAGCATCATATGTATAGCTCACAGTGCCGGCGCTGGGGTCGGTGATTTGTGTTTGCCGCCCAAATACATCATAGGTAAAGGTGGTGGTTGCTCCACCGGGCGCAGTGACAGACGCAGCCTGACCGTCTGGCTTATAAGTGTAGCTGATGGTTCCTGCCGGATTAACCACCGAAGTGAGCACACCGGAAGCATCCGTGGTTTTGGTAGTTGACACGCTGTTTTTTGAGGATGTTACACTTGTACCACTGTAAGAAATCGTGGTGGTTGCTCCCGCGGCTTCAGCGATAGAAGTTGCCCGGTCATAATTATCATACGTGGTTACATTCCATAAGGGCGATCCTGTTTTATACGGCAGGGAGGTTTTTATCAGCCTGCCATGCACATCATAAGCATAGTCTGTTATAACTTCTGCTCCATCAAAACCAATTACACTGCTTCTTGCCTTGCGATTTAACGCATCATAATAAGTCCTTTCTATTGGTTTACCTGTATATTCTTCCTTTTTTACATATAGCCTGTCGCTACCCGCTGGCTGCCATTCAATTGTTATATTTTTGACGATACCATCGGGATTAGTAGCCTTTTTTAGTCTCTGCCAACCGTCATATTCATATGAAATCGTATTATTCTTGAAGTCTTTCTCCGATGCAAGTGTGGCAGTAGCTGCTGCATATACATAATCTGTGGATTGAGAAAGCGGATTTATCTTCTTCGTCATAAATCGTCCCGCTGCATCATATTGATATTGTGTTGTTAGCCACGTTCCGGTATAAGCCTTGGTTTTCTCTTGCGTAACGTTGCCAAAGCCATCATAGGTTAGTTCTTTAGACGAAGCTAAATTGTCGTTATAGGAACTGGCTTTTGTAATCGGTTTGTATAGCGCATTAAATGTATATACGTCTTTAAGTGTAACTGATGAACCTCCTCTTTCTTTCTTAACGCTTTTAGTAGAAATTATGCCCAATACATACAAAGTGCTAGTACTGTTTGTAATGGTATTTGTGGTTGTGGTTTTCAAGCCTCCGCCGTAATCATTTACTTCAGTGGTAACGTTTCCGTAACTATCATAGGTATATGTATTGGTGAGTGTTGTTCCTTTCAACACATC
>JACFNS010000409.1 GCA_019454705.1 Taibaiella sp.
AGTTGTATTATAACACCTGTGCCCCGCCCTATGTTGGTAGCGATGGCCGCCCCCTCTATGCCCATAGCAGGTATAGGCCCCCAACCGAATATCAGGATGGGGTCGAGTATAATATTAATGATGTTGGCTACCCATAATACTACCATGGCAATGGATGCATCGCCTGCGCCGCGGTATATAGCATTGATAACAAACAGCAGCATGATGACCACATTGCCACCCAACATCCATTGCGTGTATTTATAGCCATGCTCCAGGCTCCATGCATCGGCACCCATGAGTGCCAGTAAATCTTTAGCAAAGAATATACCTGCAAAGGCAAAGGGCAGCGATAGTAGTACTGTGAGCAGGATAGCTTGTTTAGCGGTAGTTTCAGCATCTTTTGGGTTCTTCTCGCCAATGCGCCGGGCTACTATAGCGGTGACACCCATCGCTAAACCCATAGCTATAGAGTATAGCAGGAACATATAAGTTTCGGTAAGGCCTACAGCTGCTACTGCCGAGGCGCCCAACCTGCCCACGAAGTAGATGTCCGCCACGGCGAAGGTTGATTCCATAACCAGCTCCAGTATCATGGGCACTGCCAGCAGGAAGATGGCCTTGCGCAGCCCTATTTGGGTATAGTCGGCCTCGGTGCCGAGTATAGCGCTTTTCAGGGCCTTCCAGATATTGGTCCTGGGGGTGATTACTAATGTTTCCTGTGATGTATTGCCTTGTTCCATCCGATAGTTATATTAAAATTCCGGTCAAAGGTACAGCAGAACCCGATGCAGTTGCAGGTGTCGAAACAACATATTGCGGGTGGAAATGCGACAGGTTAATGCTTGCTGTCTATAATTTTCTCTGTATGGACAATTTTGAGAGTGTTCTTGTCTATGAATATTGTATAGCTGTATTTGTCTACTGTTATAAAGTCAAGTATCAGGCTCTTTATTTTATATAATCTATGTAGAACGATATAATCGTCCGTCAATTGATAAGTATGCGTGTGAATGCACTCACTTGGCTTAACCCAGCTAACTGCTTTTCTATGGTTTTTATAATAGTTGTCTACAGTGTCCCAGCAGGGGAATACGAGCGATTCAATCGTACCCATGCTTAACTCCTTATAGGAAGGTAATCTCTCAGATAAACTGTCTTTACTTATCTTATAGTGACGGTATACCATTATATCTCCATATTCATTAGTCCATGGGTATCCATAGTAAACGAAATCGTTTGTTTCGAATAGAATATTACAAACTCCGTGCAGTCTAGTATTTCTGTTTAGAAAGTATCTGTTGAAGAAATGATCTATGTTGCTTGGCTGTACTGTGTCGGGAATGACACCGTTCTTCAAATCTTCCACTGCATAAGGTGTAGGATATGGGTAGCTACCCTTTCCTCCGGCTAATGCCCGGGTAGAAATAATTAAAACCAAGATGGCCAGTAGTGGTACACGGTATGGCATAGGATACAATTATCAGCCTAAACTAAAGAAAATATATTACAGATATTCCCTAAAAGTGTTAATCTATCCCGCCCCTGTCTTCTACCAATGGTTCAACCTTTTTGCCCGGCCGCAGCACGCGCAGCATCTGTAGCAGTACTGATAAGAGTATCAGCCCCATACCCATATAAAACTCGGGGCTGAGCATTTCATATTCTTTGAAAAAGACGAAGGCCAGTAGAATGCCATACACGGGTTCCAGGTTGACACTGAGGGTTGAAGTAAATGCGCTGATGTGTTTAAGAGCATTCAGCGCCAGCGACTGCGCCCAAACCGTGCAGCAGAGGCTGAGGATGATGAGCCACAGCCAGTCGTAAGTGCCGGGCAGCAGGTCCACTTCTGTAGGAGAGAAAACCAGTTGCAACGGGAGCAACAGAGTAATCAGTGTCCAACCCGCGGTCATCTCGTAAAAAACCATGGTGCGGGCGGGGTATTTATGGGCTATTTTTTTATTGAGTACGGTAAACCAGGAGCTGAGCAGGGCGGCTATGACACCTGCCAGTACGCCCCACCCATAGGCTTGTTTGAAACTATATATGAGGTACACACCGGCAATGGCTAGTAGGCCCAGCAACAGTTCTGCTACATTGTGTTTACTCTTGTTCACAAAAGGGTCGAGCAGGGAGGTGAAGATGCTGGCGGTAGAAAGGCAGACAAGCGCTACCGAGGCATTGGCCAGCTTGATAGAACCATAAAAAGCCACCCAGTGCAGCCCTATAAGGCTACCTATCCATATAAGACGGTATTTGTCGCCCCGGCTGATGGGCACCCACTCCTTGCGGTAATAGAGTATGACGGCCATGAACAAGGCGGTGAGCAGCATACGGTACCATACCAATACCGGCGCGGAGAGCTCGATAGCCCTGCCCAGCACAGCGGTGAACCCCCAAAGGAGGACCGCAAGGTGCATCTGCAACAAAGCCTTTTTGGTCATATAGCAAAATAACAGGCAAACTTAATCGAATTTTACTGCCAGTGGCCAAAATATTTTACAGAACTTTGCCCCCACATTTTTGCATGAAATCAATTAATTATACCTTTATTCGCTGAAACAAAGAGGATTATCCGATAATAATTTGCCGCCGTTAAATGACGAACAGCTATACTGACCTGGTAAAACAAACCTTCGATTTTCCACAGGAAGGTTTCGATGTAGTGGACAACTACCTGCAATTCAATGGTGTGGACATAAAAAAGCTGATAGACAAGTATGGCACGCCCATCAAGCT
>JACFNS010000410.1 GCA_019454705.1 Taibaiella sp.
TGGCTTATCACGCAGGGCAGGTTTATGTTGCTGGGGATTTATACAATACAGGAAGAAGGATTGGTTATGATGCAAATCTAACAGGAGAAAATAATTTCAATTTTACTTCAAAGTTTGATACGTCGGGAACGTACTATTGGACGCAGTTTATAGGTCCAGATACCATAACAACTTTGTATGGGTCAATGGCTTACGGTAGCCTTGCTGTGGATGGTCAGGGTAATGTACACCGATACTCAACAATGAGAGCGGGCGTAAAATTAACACCAAGCATTACAACCCAATGGGGTAACTATGATTTGAAATATGACCCCAATGGCAACTTGACAGATGTTAAAATAATGCAGGGAATTGATAGTAACTACATCATAAGTAAAGTGGAAATTGATAAATCTACGAATAGGTACTACACGCTGTTTGAGTATTCAGGCGGCACAATCACCCGTTCACCTATAGTATTAGCAGCCTTTAATGCTGATGGCACCCAAAGGTGGAAAGATACTACTAACCCAAGGGCTGTTGTTAGCAACTTCAGGCTCAAAACTGGAGATGGGATCTATTTTACCGGGGAAGCCTCCATACAACACGGTGGAATGCAGATTGGTGGCAAATCAATAAATAGCTCTACTTTTACAATTGGTCCCATTGCTGTAATTGGCAAAATAAACGAAAGCAATGGTGGCACGCAATGGATTCATCAAATGGGTTGCACTAATTCAATCTTGAGCTTTTTTGACATTGAAGTATTACCTGATAAAAGCCTGGCTACAATAGGAGTTATTGGAGGGACCGTGATATATAATCACGTTTATTCAGACACAATTGCAATTGCGCCAGGAGAAGGACACAACCCACTGTTCGTGAATATAGACAGCACTGGATTATTGATAGATTGGGATCAACTACATGGTACAGGTTTCTATGATAACGGCAAAGTAATGACCTCTGATAAAGTTGGTAATGTATATTTCGGAGGAGAGCTAATCAACGATATGCAGGCAGGCAGTACGCCTAAATATACCAGCAACGGTGGTAATTCGGATTACTACATCGGCAAGTTTGGTTTTGATTGCAATTGCACCAGCATGGCTAATCCTACCTCAGCATTTACCTACACAATAACTGACTCATTGAAAAAAGAAATGCAGTTCACCTTTACAGGCACCACACCGCATGACAGCGTGGTATGGCGCTTTGGCGATGGCAGCGTGCTTACACAAACAAACCCTACGCATATGTTTGCGGATAGCGGTGTATACACCGTATGCGCCAAAGTAATGGTACCCTGCGGCAGGAAGGTGATTTGCCAGGATATATATGTGCCACATATTGATACCACAACCGATACTACCAATAATATTGCAGTAATAAATGCCCTGGAAAATGTGAAGATATACCCTAACCCTGCGAATGATGTGTTGCACATTGATGGGCTACAACCCGGCAGCCGCATAGAGCTGTATGATATAGTGGGCCGCAAAGCACATATGATTATCAGTGCTAAGGAGAACGAGACGGTCAATATCAGTTATCTGCCTTCCGGCAACTACATCATTCAACTGACGGATAACAAAGGAAGAAGGATGACAGGGAAGGTGGTGAAGCGGTAAAGACAGTTAATTAATTTTTCAGAGCCCCGTTCGAGTAACGGGGTTTTTCATGCCCCTTCCTATTTCTCAATCTTTCTAAAGAATTCTGTCAGAGAAATCCTGAAGTACGCACATAGTTTCGATAAGGTACTTACGGATACATTGACTTTGGCAGTTTCTATCCTGGCAATATGGATGTCTGTTTCGTTGTATACGTCCTCCTGAGACATACCTTTTTCCTCTCGGAGGTCTTTCAACCTTGCAGCGATTCTATCTAAAAGTTCTTGGTCTCTGAATTGTGCCATTTACAGGCAGCAAAGTCCAAATCATTAGCGATTTAATTAATGACATATTTGTCAGTATTTGCTATTTTAGCCCAATACAGGGCTGCCGAAAACTGACCAGAGTAGGCATTACACAAACAAAAGACATGAAAAGAATCATTATCGCATTTGGAGCATTGTTATTTGGATTATCGGCAACTGCTCAAATGACACTTGAAAAAGACTATCTGAATGTAAACTCAGATGTATTAAATGGTGCTGATATAGAAATGAACATCATTAATTTATCTAAATCCGGGTATAAGTATTTGGCTCCGGATATGTTAAACGGGGAAATACGGATTTACAACATGAATCATTCCCTATGGAAGACAATAAACGTTCCCACTATCACTAATTATTTTACAGAAACCATACAGTATGTATCAGAGGAACTTTTTAATACGGATTCAAAGGTAGAGCTTGCGCTATATTATTACTCAACTATTCCTAATAATACCAACCATAAAATTCTAATTATTAACGAGGATGGAAATGTTTTAAATACTATTGATAGTGCTGGGATAATTAAAGTCTTTAACGTTGGAAATAATACATACAAAGCTATAATGAAAACAGGCAAGGAAAAGTTTACAGTCTTCAATTTGCCAGGAACAATACCATGTGATAAATGTGGAAATGGTCTTGGTTTAGCAAAAATGGGAGGCGATAACTCTACAGGTAACATAAGTAATCCTGTACCAAATCCATCCAACTCTCAAACTACTGTTGAATATACACTCCCTATAGGAGCAACAAGTGGTGTGATTGATGTTTATAACATGAATGGTCAGAAGGTCAAGT
>JACFNS010000411.1:0-222 GCA_019454705.1 Taibaiella sp.
CATAAAGAATACCTGGATGCCGGTGCAGATATAGTTGAGACAAATACATTCAATGCCCAGGCTATTTCGCTTGCTGATTATGATATGCAATCGCTGGCATATGAAATGAATGTAGCCGCCGCAAAACTGGCACGTGAAGCAGCAGATGAATATATGCAAGAACACCCCGGCACGCAGAAATTTGTAGCGGGCGCTATCGGGCCTATGAATAAAACATTGTCC
>JACFNS010000411.1:232-2713 GCA_019454705.1 Taibaiella sp.
TATCGGTCCTACAAACAAAATGGCATCCATGTCGCCTGATGTGAATGATCCGGGTTTCCGTGCTGTTACTTTCGACGAGATAGCTGATGCATATACCGAACAGATAAGCGGGCTGGTTGATGGCGGTGCGGATATATTGTTGATGGAAACCATCTTCGATACGCTGAATGCGAAAGCTGCTATTTATGCCATTAATACATACTTTCAGCAAGCCGGCAAAGAACGCCTGCCATTGATGATATCGGGCACCATTACCGATGCATCAGGCCGAACATTGAGTGGACAAACACTGGAGGCCTTCTATATTTCCGTAATGCATGCCGAACCGCTCAGTATCGGTTTGAATTGCTCGCTGGGAGGTAATGAAATGCGCCCTTATATTGAAGAGCTCTCTGAACTGGCTACATGTTATATCAGCTGTTACCCCAACGCGGGCCTGCCCAATGCGATGGGAGAGTATGACGAACAACCCAAAATGACCGCGGAGATAGTAAAAGACTTTGCACAGCAGGGCTGGGTGAATATTGTAGGCGGCTGCTGCGGCACTACCCCCGACCATATACGCGAAATAGCTAAAGCGGTGAGGGAATTAACCCCCCGGAAGCTGAATGCAAAAATTGAGGCAACAGCATAAATAATTTATCAATAATAGATAAAGGGGAGCAATTGCTCCCCTTCTTATTTTATCCCGAAATCAACTCTGTAATAAAACAGCGGCAAGAAGCCCAGTTGATATTGTGTAAGAAACGGGTACGCTCCTTGCGCAGCCAGGTCGTAGTTATAGCTTTGAGACAATACGTTTTTAGTATTCAGGATATTCACCAGGTCGATGGCTATTTCGTGCGTCAGCCGTTTTGCATTGATGCGTACTCCCAGTTTTATATCCGTTCTGAAATAGTCTTTGAAGCGAAGTGTATTACGTAGCGAGTCAACTATAATCAGGTCGCCGATAGCATTGGATGCTGCAACATCGGGTGGTGAATACAGCCTGCCGCCTGCGTATGTGATTTTCAGCCCGGTAAGTAATGTACTGTTCTTGCCCAGCTTGTATTCATAACCTGTCAGCAGGTTGGCGGCGAATCGCCCGTTGTAATCTGTATTGCGGTACACGCCATCATTACCTTTAGCTTTAGAGTCGAATACCGAGCCGGATAACAGGATATAGTAGTTCTTGGCAAAACTCTTTTCAATGGTCAGCTCAACACCATAGTTATAGCCGGTGCCGCCGTTTACTAAAGTATCGGGAAACAACCTGCTGAAATTAGACCCCTGGTTTAATCCTGAAAAAGATGACCCCGCCCTTGTTTCTATAGGCACGTCATACAGGTATTGGTAATACACTTCGCTGCGCAGGCGCAACACACGTGAAAAGATATGCTCGTACCCGGCAACGGTATGGTGGCTGCGTGTGAAGCCAACATTATAGTTGTGCATGGCAGTAGTGGGGTTGGTTGGCAACACAGCAAAGTATTGGTACAACGGTTGCAACTGGCTGTGCAGTCCATAGCCTAATGTAAAAACATTATTTGTGAACGTATATTTCATAGCCACCCTCGGCTCCAGCGCTTTCGATTGGTTATGGGTCAGGTATTGCCCGTGCAGGCCTGCCGTAAAAGTCAGGGCATCGCTCGGCCTGTATTTATATTGCAGGTACGCTTGCAGTAGGTTAGTGCCGCCATTGAAGTCCAGCCGGTGCTGCCATGTCTGCAAAGTAGGCGGGTATTGCCTGCTGCTGTCCACCAGGTTCAGGTGATAATAGTTATTGATGAGGCCCGCTTTTACTGTATGCCTGCCCGAAAACTTTTTGTTGATATACCAATGTGCAACGGTTGAGTTGGTAAGAAATCTGTAGCCCAATATATACTTCAGTGAATCTACCTGGTAATTCGCATCGCGAAACACTTTATCATGCCTTGCATTAATATCAGTTGTTGCCCGGGCTATTGTTACTCTTGTGTACATGCTGGGGTTAATGATATAACTGAACGACGTGCCCAACACACCCATGTTGCTGCCAAAATACTGGTCGCGGTCCGACTCCCCGTAGAGTTCTTCCGGCTGCTCATTGATGTTACTGACAATGAGGTCAATCTTACTCATGCCGCCAATGCCGAAGAAAGATAGGTTGGCTTTTTTACCCAAGGGGAAGTTGAGTTTCAATGCAGCATCCTGGTAACTGGGCACCGAGTTGGTGCCTATCTTGATATTTAATCCTTCAAAAAGTTTCAGCGTAGAATACCGGTAAGTAACTAAGAACGAGGATTTATGCTTGCGTGATATAGGCCCTTCGGCTGCCAGCTCTGTACCCAGGAAACCTAATTGTCCGGTAAACTCGTACTTGTCTGCATTACCATTGCGCATTTTCAAATCAAATACGCCGGCTGTCGAGTTACCATATTCTGATGGAAAAGCGCCTGTAAAAAAATCACTGTTTGCGAGTGTCTTATTATTGAGGATAGTAACCGGCCCGCCGGATGTGCC
>JACFNS010000412.1 GCA_019454705.1 Taibaiella sp.
TAATTCTTTCAGCCATGCCAGGGCTTCTTCGCCCATCCCCTCGAACGAGCCGGGACGCGTGCGCGGTTTCCATACCCCGGCCCTGAAGAGATGGACAGGCATACCCTGCAATGCTGCTGCCGTAGCAAACACCTGTTCCTTCGACTCCGCACTGCATGGCCCCGCTACCAAAAATGGCTTCCCCTTCTGCGTAAAAAACGACATAATACAAAGTTAATCCCTTGCTGTTGAAAGAAAGCCAATAATTATTTATGAGCCTATTCAGGACTTTGAGGGTATCTTTGCCGCCATGAAGCATATACCCCTGCCGGCGGAATTAAGGGAAGGTGGCGTGATATTAGTGGATAAGCCATACGAATGGACGTCGTTTGACGCTGTTAATAAATTAAAGAAGTTATTAAAAGCGAAAGTGGGCCATGCCGGCACGCTAGACCCCCTGGCTACGGGCCTGTTGATATGTTGTGCAGGCAAGTACACCAAGAAGATATCGGAGTACCAGAAGCTGCCTAAAGAATATACGGGTATATTTCACCTGGGCGAGGTAACCCCTACCTATGACCTGGAGAGTGAACCCGGCCCTTTTGGTGACTATGAGGCTATTACAGAACAGCAAATAGCAGAGGCCTCTAAACAGTTTACAGGCGATATAATGCAATTGCCACCCATACATTCTGCTATAAAAAAGGAGGGGAAGCGTGCGTATGAATATGCCCGTGCCGGAAAGGAAATAAAGCTGGAGCCACGCCCTGTACAAATCACCGAATTTGAAATAACAGCCATACAACTACCTGAAGTCCATTTTCGCGTAGTGTGCAGTACGGGCACTTATATACGCTCGCTGGCGCATGATTTCGGCCAGGCATTGGGCTGCGGAGCCTACCTGCAGGAATTAAGGCGTACTAAAATCGGTGAGTTTAGTGTGGATGATGCTTACACTCCCGCCCGTCTGATGGAAGCCTGGAAAGAGGTATAATCACCCTTTAATATTTCTTATTATTTAAGCACAGCCTGATTTCACAGGTTGAATGAAAACGGCCATTCGTTGAATGAAACCGCTCATTCGTTGAATGTAACATTTTCGTGCAGGAATAATCTTTTTCTTTACACTACCTATAAGCCACCTGTAAACCCTGCCCATAAACCCCACCGGAGACCCCCGGAACGAAACCCGCCCCTCTAAACACCTACATCGGCAACTGCGTGCAGTTGCCTTTTTGTATTTTTATACCTATGAAACGAGTATTAATATTAGTATGGCTGTGCGCAATAACAATGAGTGTATATGCACAAAAAGGTGCTAAGGACAATATAATGCTGATAAAGGATGTATTGGATGAACAGGCAACTGCATGGAATAAAGGTGATATAGAGGCATATATGCAGGGGTACTGGCATGATGACAGCCTGTTGTTTATAGGTAACAAGGGCCCTGTATATGGATACAAGTCAACCCTTGAGCGCTATAAAAAATCGTACCCAGATAAGCAGGCAATGGGTGAACTCAGTTTTTCAGAGCTAACATTTAAAAAGCTAAGCAACGAATACTATTTCGTTACGGGCAAATGGAGCCTGCAACGGGATAAGGATAATCCGAACGGGTATTTTACGTTGTTGTTCAGAAAAATAAAAGGGAAGTGGCGAATTGTGGCAGACCACAGTTCATAACGTTGGATACTGGTAACCGTATCAGAACCGCCCGATATACTCTAATACAATACCAAATTTTGTCAGTCCCTCGGGTCGAACTTTTCTGGCCATAACAGGTGCCCCGACGGTAAGGCGGAGGTAGGAACTATTGGTTAATGTATATCGTAGAGCAACATTGGTGTTCAATGTCAGTCCTTGAGAGCCGGAGATACTTGTGCGTAATCCTGTTTTGTCGGTCCAATAGTCGTCGCCAATGTGGTAAATGGGCAGTATGCCAGGCGTAAAGAGCCATTTGCTGTTGAAGCGTATATTGTAATAGGCACGTGCCAGTACGTCAGCCCTGCGCTCAAAACCATTAGTGGACCGGTACCTGCTGTCAATAGAACCCCCAGGGTAGTCACTGATAATAAAAGCGCTTCTGTTTTGTGTCAATGGTTGTTGCCAGGCCAACGCCACTCCCCAGTTATTGAAAGTATAAGTAAAACCCGCCAGCAGATCGGTAGTGCCCAGGCTGGTTTGATAAGCCATAGGCAGTGGCAATCCGTTCTCCATTTTGTTAGCATCGCTGAATGGTAGTTTTATGCCAATCATAGGTGTGAACCTGTCGTTAAAGCTATAGGCTACAGTAAACATTGCATCTGCCAATCCTGAGTTAGTTGCCAATGGGCCTGTTATGAAACTATATACCACTTTACCGGATACTGTTAACTTGCCCAACCTGCGCACATACTCTGCATGTATGCCCAATGAGCTGACATTGTATTGCGCGGTACCGAATACTGTACCTGCAGTAACTGTGTTCTTGCTATTGCCGGACAATACTGAAGTATCTGTAAGCCTGATAGTAGGTGCGGTGCAGATACCCGCATCGCTACAACCCTGCGCATGTGCAGTTTTGTACGATACAGCCATTGCAATAGTAAGTATGAGCAGTTTGAAAGTGTTCATTGCCATGTTATTAAATGAAGTTACAGTATAGACATGAAATATGAACAAGCCTTACAGAACACATGAAAAAAGGGTTGCTGATCAGCAACCCTTTGATTAGTATATATGATATTA
>JACFNS010000413.1 GCA_019454705.1 Taibaiella sp.
ATGCCCAGCCTATAGGCACTAAGCAGCCCAGCAGTTCTCCCTCCGACGAAAAAATATCATGTAGTTTTTCATCCTTGAAAAATTTCTTCAGCCCCTTTTTCATACCCTTATCGCCACTATAAGTAATAAAAGGTATAAAGGGCAGTGCGAACTTCAGCAGCCGCAGTTTATTGGTCATGCGCTCCAGGGGTGCCATGGTTTCTTCAGAGCGGAATATATTGCCAAAGTTTTTAAACGAATGGCCTATTTTCTTTGCTGCTTTAAAAAAGCGGATAATGCCTTCTTTGCTATCAGGAAATTCTTTGATGAGTTGGTTACGCAGTTCGTCGGGATTGGATGTCAGCAGGTAGTCGAAGCTATCTCCCTTGTACCGCTTTATCTTACTTTGCACCATAGCCCGCGGATAATCGTCGCCTATCATGTCGAACACCTTGGTCACCAGCCCATCAGGGCCATATTGGTTCAGCCAGTGTATAGCGGTGTCAAATCGGAAATCCTTACGGCGAAACCCTGCCAGGTATCCCCCTGCATGAGGCTCTTTTTCCAGTACGCATACGCTGAAACCTGCTTTGCTGAGCAAAGCTGCTGCGGTGAGCCCGCCCACACCGGCGCCTATCACCACCACGTCATAATATGGTTTCAACTCTGGTTGCTTCATAAGGGGTGTGGCAAGATAAGGAATAATGTAGTGCGATAGGATACGGGTTTGGGGGTATTATTTTCACTCTGAGGGGTCAAGGCAGTTGTATTATAAGAATATTTTGATGCTTCTGGGTCAGGGGCTTTGTCTGGATTTTATTTATAAAAAAGCAGGTTTTTTAACGAAAATTAACTTGTAAAACAAGACAAATTTATGTAAATTTACATTTAATAATACCCGGCGGTCAGGCAGGTATTCAAAGCTCTTTGATATGGAAACATAAAATCATTTGTACTCCACAAATTACCCGGCTGCAGGGTTTTATTCTACCGGAACAAAACCCGCACAATTATGGAACAAAATTGAGAATTGACAATCAGCAACTTAATTTCAAATTGATGCCAATTTCACTTTTTTCATTTTCCCGGCATCATTTTGGAACAAATCACATTTGAAATGATAGCCCATTTTAACCTGTTGACTTATTGCCGTATTAACCTGTTTTCCGGCAACACTTTGGCAACAAAACTCAAAAATGATAATCTGAATAATTGCCCTTTTAGCCTATTAACTCTTTGTCATATTAACCTGCCGACACCGATAACAAAACTTTATAAGCCCATGAAGATGACTTCCGTCACACAACTGTCGTAATTCAGCCATTAAGCCTTAACTTTGCTACAGTAAAGACAAGAGGTCAGGATATGAAAAAATCTCATATAGTATTACTGGTATTGGTAGCTGCTGCGGTTACTATTATTGTCAGCATGTTTGGCGATTTCAGCACTTACGAAACATTCGCTTCTGCCGCTCAGGACCAGGGCAAACAATACCATGTAATAGGCGAACTGGCCAAAGGCAAAAATATGGAATATGACCCCCTGAAAGACCCTAACCACTTCAGCTTCTATGTACAGGACAAAAGCGGCCAGGTAAAGCAGGTAGTGTTCAAAGGTGCCAAGCCTACCGATATAGAGAAAAGCGAACAGATAGTAATGACCGGTTATATGCAGGGTGAAGTGTTCCACTGCAACAAGATACAAATGAAGTGCCCCTCGAAATATGAAAACGACCAGGTGGCTGTTGCCAACCAGGGCTAAAAACATGAGCTATACAAAAACATCTTTTCATTGGAGACTCAATATATAGGTGAACATCTCGGGCCCGGGCAACTGGGTCATTTTTTTGTGATATTATCTTTTGTAGCTGCGCTGTTCAGTGCATTCAGCTACTTCAGGTCGGCTAATACCGAAACTGCTGACCCGCAGGGCAGCGCATCATGGCTTACGCTGGGGCGCAATGGCTTCGTCATACATTCGGTAGCGGTGATGGGGGTTTTCTTTACCCTGTTTTATATCATTACCAATCACTTGTTTGAGTATCACTATGCATGGAAGCATTCCGACCTCAGCCTGTCGCCCAAATACCTGCTATCCTGCTTTTGGGAAGGACAGGAGGGGAGTTTCCTGCTTTGGTCGTTCTGGCACAGTGTATTGGGTTTGGTGGTCATGTTCACCGCTAAGAAGATGGAGAGCCGTGTAATGGCAATCATAGCCCTGGTGCAGGTGGCACTGGCTACTATGCTGCTGGGCTTCTACCTCGGCCCGGACATTAATATTGGTTCTTCTCCGTTCATACTACTCAGGGATAAGATGGTTGATGCGCCTATATTCTCGCAGCCCAATTACATGGAGTTTATTAAAGATGGTAATGGCCTGAACATACTCCTGCAAAACTACTGGATGGTGATACACCCTCCTGTGCTGTTCCTGGGTTTCTCTGCTACGCTGATACCGTTCGCCTATACTGTAGCCGCTATATGGAAGGGCGAGTATAAAGAATGGATAAAGCCCACATGGATATGGAGCCTGTTTGCCGGTGCTGTACTGGGTACAGGTATTATGATGGGTGGCGCATGGGCTTACGAGTCACTCACTTTCGGCGGCTACTGGGCGTGGGACCCGGTAGAGAATGCATCGCTGGTGCCATGGCTCACGCTGATAGCAGCGCTGCATACATTGATAGTTTATAAGGTAACAGGCAGGGCGTATATCATCACGGCTAT
>JACFNS010000414.1 GCA_019454705.1 Taibaiella sp.
TGCCTACATCTAATAACAGGTTGAAATTACCGCCTGTTTGCGGCACAGGAGAAGCGATTGTAGGGCGCTGCACACCCGGCACATTCTTTACCGTGTACATAGCCCCCACCATCATAGCCCCGGTATTACCGGCGCTGATGAATGCGTCTGCTTTTTTAGCCTGCAACAGGCCAAAACCAATAGCTATACTCGATTGCTGCTTTTCCTTCAGGGCTTTGGTTGGGTGTTCACTCATACCAATTACCTGGCTGGCCTCAATAAAGGTGTACCTGCCTGCATGGGCATGCAATGCCGCAGCCAGTTGTGCACCGGCTTCTGCTGTACCTATCAGCAATAAGTGTACATGACTGTCCTGATTGCTATCAAGAAACAGCTGTACACCTTTTATAGCTTCGGAGGGGGCGTAGTCGCCACCCATTATATCAAACGCTATTTTCATCAAATAGGCTTAACGCTTTACTGGTTGGCTTCCGGCTCGGCAGGCGAGTTGTCTACCACCACGTTACCTTTATAAAACAATTTACCTTCTACCCAATGAGCACGGTGACGCAGGTGAGATTCACCGGTTGTCTTGTCAATGCTCCAGGTTTCAGCAGTTGCCTTATAGTGTGTACGGCGTTTAGCACTACGTTGTTGTGAGTGGCGTCGTTTTGGATTAGGCATATTAATTAATGTTTATTTCTGTTTACGTTTATTTTCTTCTTTTAATGCTTCCAGGCCTTTCCATATATCGTTCCTGGAGGCGTTTTCATCGGGTGCGGCGAGTTTATTCAGTAGTTTCAGCGTTTCAGGGTTGCAGCCCGGCGTGCCATCGGCCTTGTCGGGGTGTAACCTTTGCAAAGGTATACTCAACATCAGAAATTCATATACCCATGTGCGAAAATCTATTACAGTTTCGCTGCGGGGTATGAATACTACGTCTGCATCTTCGTCCACCGTTTCCGTCTCTTCCCCACCCGATAGCTTTATCAGCAGGTCAAATTCGTCCCAAAGCCTCAGTTTAAACGGTTCGCCGCACCTGTCGCAAGGTACGGTTACGCTGCCGTCTATATCAAAGTGGCATAAAAAGAAATTGTTCTTTTTATCGAACTTCAATGTTACCTGGGCATCCAGGTTGGTAAAATCCCTTTCTGCGTCTTCAGGTGTAAAGAACGTATCATCCAGGTAATAATCGAAAGTGCTCACCCCCGGCTTCAAACCCTGCCATGCTATTTCAAACTCGCGGTGGTGCTTCATCTCTTCAAAATCTTGTGCATCGCTCCGGTCAGTTGCCTGATTTTCGCCATGCGTAATTACCTGTTTTACTTACTGATAACTTTCTTTCCCTATACTACACTTGTCAAAAAACTTCAACGGGGTGCAAAGGTAACCAATTCTTATGAATTACAGCAATTTATTTCGCTTCAATAAGAAGGCGTGCAATACCTGCTCTACCGGCAGTCGCAGGTCTACGGGTACGTAGTCTATATGATATTGATGGCACCGGTTTTCTACCATCTTGCGGTAGGCGGCCATACTTTGCACATATTGCTCTTTTACCTGTTGGGGTTGCAGACGTACCTTCTCTCCTGTTTCCATATCCACAAATTCCATTGGGCGGTTGTCAAATTCAAAATCCAGCTCCTTATCTCCCTCTACTGTGTGGAATAATATCACCTCGTGTTTATTAAACTTCAGGTGCTGCAGGGCTGAAAATAACTCCTCAGTCCGTTCGGTATCGTCCATCATATCGCTGAATACTATCACCAGCGAACGTTTGTGCATATGCTCGGCTATTGTGTGCAGCGCGTTGGCGGCATCGGTACCCGCATGGGTGTCAGCCTGTTTCAGTGTCGTTTCCAGTTTATGCACCAGCATACGGTAATGGCTGGGCGACGAGCGGGCGTCAGACAGGTAGCGCACTTCTTTGTCAAACAGTGCCAGGGCCGATGCGTCCAGTTGCCGTTTCAGGAGGTGAAACAACCCGGCTGCCGCCACACAGCTGAACTCCAGTTTGTTGAGCTTCTTATCATCTTTAGGAAAATACATGGATGACGAAACATCTATAGCTACGCAGCAGCGCAGGTTGGTTTCTTCCTCGTAGCGCTTTACAAACATCTTATCGGTACGGCCATAAACCCGCCAGTCAATATGGCGCAATGGGTCGCCGCTGTTATACAGCCTGTGTTCCGCAAATTCTACTGAAAAACCATGAAAAGGGCTCTTGTGCAGGCCTATTATAAAACCCTCCACCACTTGTTTGGCCAGTAGTTCCAGGTTGTCCAGTTGCGCTCTTTCTATCAGCATATTTCTGTCGTCGGGGTGTAAACCATTAAAGTTAAGCGAATAAAACAATAAGGTGTTTCGGCAGTTGCAGGTTTTAACATCCCGTTGCTATTTATGCTGCTCCAGGTATTTGTTTAGTTCTGCCCCCCATATGGCATAGCCTGATTCGTTCAGGTGCAGCCCGTCATCCATGGCATATTGCTGTAACAATACACCGTTTTTCGAAAGTTGTTCGTTAAGGTCCAATACATCAAAATTCCCGAGAGCTGCCAGGCTGTCTATACCTTGGTTATACATGGTCACCCGGGTATTGATTTCGGTATAATCCCGAAAAGCCGGTGAAGTATAGAGTATATAGAATATAGTCACTTTCACTCCTTTGTCTCTAAGAGTTTCAGACAATTCTTTTAGCCCTGATATGTATTGGCTGTAACCCACA
>JACFNS010000415.1 GCA_019454705.1 Taibaiella sp.
AGCAGCAGTTCCAACCCTATTTTATAACCGCCCAGCAGTGTCGCGTCATACTCCTTTATGATGTATGAAATGATAGGTGCTGCAATGCAAATAATGGGCACCAATTTATTGTTGACATTTCGTTTGGTAAGTATGCCGAATGCGAACAAAGCGAGCAATGGGCCGTAGGTATATCCTGCAACCGCCAGCAGGGTAGTGATAAGTGAACCGTTATCCACCTCGCGGAAGAAGAAAATAAATGCCAGGAAGACTACGGCGAATGTATTGTGCACTACAAGGCGTACACGTTTTTTACGTTGTTCGTCCCAATCGTTGCGGCGTTTCATGCCCAGTATATCTATACAGTATGAAGAGGTGAGTGCCGTTAGCGCACCATCGGCACTAGGAAAGAGTGCGGATATAAGACCTATCATAAAACAAACGGTAATGATAAATGGCATGCCACTCTTTAAGGCAATATAAGGGAATATATCATCGCCTGTAGCGGTTATCCCCTGGGCATCGGCATAGAGGTATAACAACCCGCCCAACAGCAGGAAGATAAAGTTGGCCACCAGCAGTATGAAGCAGAAGGTAATCATATTCTTCTGCGAGTCTTTCAGGTTGCTGACACTGATGTTTTTCTGCATCATTTCCTGGTCGAGGCCGGTCATGCCGATGGTAATGAACGCACCGCCCAATACGCTCTTCCAGAAACTGCCTGCCGACATGATATCTGTATTCACCATTTTGGTATAACCCTTAGCCGTCATAGCCTCCCATGTGCCGCTGAGGCTAAGGCCCAGGTGGTTCATAGTATAGCCCACACATACCAGTAGCGCCAGTATCATAAAAGTGGTTTGCAATGTATCGGTCCATACGATGGTTTTTACACCACCACGGTATGTGTACAGCAGTATCAGCAGCAATATAAGTATAGCGGTAAACTCGAATGATATGCCCAGGTCTTTCAGTACAAACAACTCCAGCACTTTGATGACCAGGTATAGCCTGAGGGTAGCCCCAAGCGTTCGTGACAGGATGAAGAACAGTGCGCCTGTTTTGTAAGATGCAGTACCCAGGCGATGGTCGAGGTAGGAGTATATAGACGTGAGCTGCATTTTATAATAGATGGGCAGCAGTACGAATGCTACTGCAAAGTATCCCAGCCAGTAGCCAATCACTACCTGGAAATAGGAGAAGCCTGCAGTGCCTACGGTTCCCGGCACTGATATAAAGGTCATGCCCGAAAGCGAAGTACCTATCATACCAAAGGCTACCACCCACCACTTGCTGCTGCGGTTGCCTATGAAAAACGATTCGTTGTTGGAACCGCGCGAAGTATAAAAAGCAATGCCCAGCAGCAGTGCGAAGTATGCTACTATGATAATAAGCAGTATGGCAGAAGTACTCATAGGGTGTGAAAATAGAGAAATGTAGATTAATAGAGAAGCGTAACTAAAGTGACAGGATGATATTATATGTACTCCTATTTTTGTGTCTAAATTTATTATGGCTATGCAGGATTTCTGGAATGAACGGTACAATAGAGAGGAATATGTATATGGTGAAGCACCTAACGAGTATTTCAGACAGCAATTACAAACATTAACGCCCGGCAGTATACTTATGCCGCTTGAAGGTGAAGGACGGAACGGTGTTTATGCAGCAGGCCTGGGTTGGCAGGTAGATGCATTTGATATGAGTACCGAAGGCAAACGTAAGGCATTGCAACTGGCGAAAAAAAACAATGTAACAATTAACTACACTGTAGGAGAGTTGTCTGGTATGAACTATAAGCCGGAAGCTTACGATGCTATGGCACTGGTTTTCGCACATTTCCCTGCAGAAAAGAAGGAAGCCTACCACAGCAGGTTGAATAGCTACCTGAGAAAAGGCGGGATAGTGATATTGGAAGCATTCAACAAAAAGCACATACAATACAATTCAGTCAACCCATTGGCCGGAGGGCCCAGGGATGTAGGTATGTTATATAATGAAGATGAATTGCGTACTTACTTCAAAGATTTTGATATAATTGAATTGTACGAAACAGATACTATGATGGAAGAAGGTGCATTCCACAAAGGAATGAGCGCTGTTGTGAGACTTACCGCTCAGAAGAGATAAGCACCTACTCCACCCCTGCTGATAATCGGCATATCTTCCTGGCCGGCCATATGCTTATTTATTCTTGCTGTTGAAGAACTCTTTCAGGTCGCGGCTCATTTCTTCGCCGCGTCTTTTCAGGTCCTGCAATTCATTCTCCATATTTTTTTTCATCGTCTGAAAATCCATGGGTGGCACGCCTGTCATATAGTACATTTCCTGCGGCGTGCGTGCCTCAGGAATGATAGCCCATGCTATCAGGTATGCCAGTATGCCAATGCCGAATGTCAATATCGCCACTAAGAGTATCAGCCTTACCAGTACAGGGTCTATGTCGAAATAGCTGGCTATGCCGCTGCACACCCCGCCTACCCATTTGTCGTGCGGATTGCGGTACAGCCTCCTTCGAACAGCTTGTGCCGGTGCATATTGCTGGTAGGTGGTTTTGCCCCTTGGCGGACTATCTTCATTCAACTCGTTAGGATGCCCAAGCGTTTCTATAACCTTCTGTACATCACTGCTGATGATGGCCTGCGCGCCACCTTGCAGCCTGGCGTCAAACAGTTCCGCTATACGGGTTTCTATATCCTGTATGATTTCATCTT
>JACFNS010000416.1 GCA_019454705.1 Taibaiella sp.
GACAACCTCAGGTAATTACCAAAGAAATAGATGGCCGTAAATGCGAGCCTTATGAGATACTGGTTATTGACGTACCGTCTGAATACAGCGGTAAAGCCATTGACCTGGTAACACAGCGTAAAGGTGAAATGCTGGTGATGGAGAGCAAAGGTGAAATGCAACACCTGGAATTCGATATCCCATCGCGTGGATTGATAGGCCTGCGTTCAAACATGCTGACTGCTACCGCAGGGGAAGCTGTAATGGCGCACCGTTTCAGTGAGTACAAGCCATGGAAAGGCCCGATACCCGGCCGTAACAATGGTGTGCTGATATCAAAAAATACAGCTACAACCACAGGCTATTCAATTGACAAGCTGCAGGACAGGGGCTCTTTCTTTATCGATCCGGGAGAGGAAGTATATGCAGGGCAGATTATTGCTGAGCACATAAAGCCGGGCGACCTGGTAGTAAATGCCACAGAGCCTAAAAAACTGACCAACATGCGCGCCAGCGGTAGCGATGATGCCACACGGATAGCTCCAAAAATACTGATGACCTTGGAAGAATGTATGGAATACATACAACAGGATGAGTGTATTGAAGTGACGCCCAAGAATATAAGGCTGAGGAAAATACAGCTAAATGAGGAAGACAAGAAGAAGTATGAGAAGAGGATGAAGGCTGAAGCATAATATTTAACCCATAGTTAAAAGCCCCGGAGATAACCCTCCGGGGCTTTTTTATTCTTATAGCGTAACGATGTAAAGCCATTACAGATTGTAGAAAATTTGACTAAAAACCTTTGAGAATTGTTATAAGTATTAGCCTTTTTTAAGCTATTTTTATAGCCCTGACATCTTAAACTTTTATTAAAATTTCATTATCTTGAAAAAAGGGATACTTTTTGCCGTAGGTCTTTTGTCTGTATTAACACTCTTAAGTAATCGGGCAATGGCCACTCATGCTGCCGGAGGCGAACTGGTATATCAGCATGTGAGCGGGTCCACATATCGCTTTATATTCAAATTTTACAGGGACTGCGGTGGAGCCGCTGAGCCAAATTCGGTAGTGCTATGTGCGAAAAACACCTGTACTAACCAGAACTACACCCAAATAATGACTAAGATGTCGCAATTGCCCGGAGGGGGGAGCAATGGACAACAGGTTTCTACAGGCTGTGCGAACCAGAAGAATAGGTGCGATAGCGCACTATCGACTATACCGGGTTACAGGGAGTGGTGGTATGCCGTAGACTTTACATTGCCGGCGGCTTGCAGCAACTGGGTTTTTTCTGCAGGTATTGCTAATCGCAATAGTTCGGATAACCTCCAGAACAGTGCTAACCAGGTTTTTTATGTTGAAACTACGTTTAATAGTGTTGCTGCGCCGGGAAACTCTTCTCCGGTATTCTCTGTAAAGCCGGTACCTTATGTATGTCTTAACCAGAACTACCAATACAATAACGGTGGTGTGGACCCGGACAACGACTCTGTTGTTTTTGACATGGTAATGCCACTTGCAATTAATAACCCGAATAACTGCGCTCTTTCTCCGTTTAATACAACTTTTGCCACCGCCTCTCCATCATATAACATTACCACCAATCCATTTCAGACCAATAATACTTTTTCGATAGACCCCCTTACAGGTGAATTGGATTTTACGCCCGGTATGCAAGGCTCACATACTATTACTGTGCGTGCACGCGAATATCGTAACGGAGTTCAAATAGGCTCCATAATGAGGGATATTCAAGTGCAGGTAATTCCTTGTGCCACATCAAGTATCACACCTACTATCTCTAACGACTCAGTGAGTGTATCCGGTTCGGCAATTTATTCAGGCGGAACAGTGATAGGATGTGCAACTAAGCAGTTCTCATTCTGTTTCAATATCAAATCTACAGACACAGCTGCCAAACTTGTAGCTACCGACAACCATGGAATTGCATTACCCGGATCTAGTATTTCTTATACAAACCTTCAGACAGACTCTGTTAGAGGTTGTGTGACATGGACGCCCTCTGCCACGGACACCGGTACGCGTGTGTTTGTTGTTACGGTAAAAGATTCAAGCTGTGCATCCGGAGGAGTACCAATCAACTATGCTATTACTGTGCCGGTATATGTATGGGCTGTAACCGCAGCATTGAAAGATACAACTATCTGTGCCGGGCAAAGTGTTCCCATTACTGCGGTAGGGGGCACTGCATACATTTGGTCGGTTCTTTCAGGAGGGTCCCCGCTTACTTCACTTAGCTGTACATCATGCAAAACACCTATAGCAACTCCAACAGTTACCACCAGCTACGTAGTAAACTCCAACAGCTCGCAAATATGTAACCAGAATACGGATACGGTAACAGTAACCGTAATACAGTTACCGGTAGCCAGTGCAACAAGTAACTCTCCCGTATGCCCCGGCGATACATTGAAACTTTTTGGTAACACAACGGCTGGCGCTACATATTTGTGGAGCGGCCCCAACGGGTTCAACTCTACCTTGCAAAGCCCGGTAATACCTAATGCGCAGACTGTAAACTCAGGTTTTTATACTTACAACTTAATCAGGAACGGCTGTACATCTGAGCCTTTTGTGATGCAGGTATATGTAGGCCCTCCTGCTGCTCCAATCGCATCCAGCAACAGCCCGGTGTGCCTGGGTAATCAGTTAATACTAACAGCCACTACGATTAGCGGTACAACTGTTAG
>JACFNS010000417.1:0-579 GCA_019454705.1 Taibaiella sp.
ATTTAATGACACGGCGTTGTTTGTTATACAATTTACCATCAGACAAAACCGCAACCTTCACTTCCGCTTTACCTTCTGAAAAATCCAATTTACCTGCCGGAACGGATGCAGGTACTATCATTACACCGGGCATCACATCCGCCATCTGCACAGTATCGGTATAGCTACCCGCATATATTATCATCTTCGCCATAGGCAACCTGGCAGAAGTTGTAACCTGTACATCGGCCCTGACACTACCATCGGCCAGCAATGTCACCTTATCATCTGCAAATGCCAATGTAACTTCTGGCGCTACCCCCAGCGGCTCTACCACATCGCCATGCGTAGCGTCCAGCGTTTTGTAAGACAAGGGTATTTCAACCAGGAAGGTTTCATCTGCCACCTGCACACGAGTGGTAGCCACAAGCGGATTTGGCGTAAGCGGCAGCCCCAGGTATTCCTGTTGGGGTATAGCATAATGTGCGTCATCTTTTTGCGGCTCTGCCAGCCAATAGGGTTCTGTATAAGGCATGTTTGCAGGTATACGTATACTTCGCTTGATGGTAATGAGTTCGTCTGCCGGCATAAAAAGGTGAC
>JACFNS010000417.1:589-2672 GCA_019454705.1 Taibaiella sp.
CCAGGCATTCAATATCCAGCAACTTTACTTTTACGGCCCCGCTGCGTGCGATGGCATTGATTGTAAAAGGTACATTCTCCCCCCTTACAACTTCGGGTTTGTCTGTTACTATCTCCATCATAAAGCCCGAAGTGTGTAATATCAAATTTTTTATTTCCTGCAACTTGCGCGACTTCCATTCGTTCTCACCCATGTTCTTCACATCTTTGTACAAAGACAATAATGCCGGCAAACTTTTCTCAGGATGTGTAAAGTCATACTCCTTGATGATGGCATTTATTTTCTCGCCAATGTCTTTTCTGCCTACACGGCCCCAGGTTATATCTATGCCATCGAATATAGACGAATCGAAAGGGGCGCCATCTACCAGTTGAAGGTATTCTGTTTGCACACCGGGTATGCTGCGCGTACCGGCGCCCTGGCTGCGGTGTATACTTCGACTGATTCCGGCTAACTCGCCATAGCCCATACCCAGCAAGCTGTTGTACTGCCCTACTTCCAGTTTGAACTGCTTGTCGCTGGTAGTGTTGCGGTCGCCAAAGCGGTAGGCATTGAATAAAATACGTTTGGGTTGCCAGGGTTGCAGGTATTTAAATTGTTCCTTGTACGCATCTCTGCTACCAGCCACTGCAAATGCTTTATGCCCCAAGATAGCAGAGGCCGCATGTTGCCCGTGACCTGCCTGCTCATTCGGCGGGAAGCGGCAAATAACCACATCGGGGCGAAACTGCCTCATCACCCACACCACATCGCCGGTCAGTGTTTTTTCATCCCAATGTTTGAAAGTTTCTTCAGATGTCTTTGAAAAACCGAAATCTACCGCACGGGTGAAGTATTGTCCTGCACCACCATCCAGCTTACGTGCTTCGAGCAATTCGTGCGTGCGTATGAGGCCCAAAGCAGGGCCGAGGTGCGGGCCGAGTATATTCTGCCCGCCATCGCCACGTGTAATGGATAAGTATGCAGTGGGTATGTGTTGCTCGTTGACCAGCCAGCCCAGCATGCGGGTATTCTCATCATCAGGGTGAGCGGCCAGGTATAACACACTGGCCAGGTTTTTCAACTGGTTCAACTCATGATATATCTGCGCGGATGACGCAGGACGAACCTGTTGGGCGATAGAAAATAACGGGATTAAAAGCAGTATGGTTATAACAAGTGTTTTCTTCATAACTGATAAAAATACAACACCCACAGTTTTTTTAGGCTGTGGGTGTAATGATATACTATTATTAATATTATTTTTTTGCTGACATCTTTTTGATGATGGCTTCGTTAGCACGTTTCTGCTCCGCCTCGCCGGGACCACCTTTAGATACTTCCATAGCTTTGTTAGCTGCAGCTATAGCATCTTCTTTCTTGCCCAGTTTAGCAGCAATCTTAGCCTTCAGGTGCCACATCCAGTAAGCATCGGTACGGCTTTCCAGCGATTTGTTTACATACTCAAAAGCTTTATCCAGGTTCTGGTTAGTTTCGTAGTAGTAAGAAGCAGCCTGGTAATAAGGGATGCTTGGGTTCTCTACATTCTTCACTATGTCTTTAGAGATACGCTCAGCGTTGTTAACTTTTACAGGCACTACCACTTTGGTGTTTTCCCATTTAACTACAATGTTGCAGGTATTAAATGTGATATCAGCAACTTCGATAGTGAAAGTTTCTGTTTTGTTGTTGATAGCTGTTGGCTTTACAGTAAAACGTGCAACATCTTTATCTGTGCTGTAGCCCATAGCGCCCCAGTTACCCAGGTCCGTATTCAATATCACAGTCCACTCGGTAGCGCCGGGGATGGTATAGAAAGAGTATTTACCGGCTTTCACATCTACGCCACCTATGTTAAAATCTTCTCCTACAGTCAGCTTGGTAGATGCATTGGCACCTGTACGCCATACTTCGCCATAAGGCACTAAGTCGCCAAATACCTTGCGGCCGCGTGCAGAGGGGCGGCTGTATTCAATTTCTATTTCAGATACAGAAAACTGTTGATTGATTTTTGCTGTCGGGCTCAGTGAAGGCAGCTTCAAACCCTGAGCAAATGATGCGGTACTGATACCGGCCAAAAATAATAATGCAAGTGTAACGTATT
>JACFNS010000418.1 GCA_019454705.1 Taibaiella sp.
ACGGGTATATGCTAATGAAACTGCCGTGATGATAGAATTTCCCGCAGACTTTACAGACCAGCTCATCAATGGCGATGTGCATTTTTATTCACCCATTGAGGCGTCTTGGGACAAGGAGATAAAACTGGATAACGTGCTCAGCAGCATCACCATCCCGCGTAGCGAGTTGAAGAACACCCGTTACAAGGTGAAAATTAACTGGGTAGCCAACGAGAAAAAATATTACCAGGAGTCTGAAATAACACTGCAATAATATGAATTCGCTCACACTCACGATGGCATTGCTGATGGGGCTAACAGGCAGCCTGCACTGTGCGGGTATGTGCGGCCCTATTATCTGGGTGATGCCTTTCCAGCGGTTGAACGGGTTTAAAAAATGGCTGGGTATCGGTCTCTACCACTTCGGCCGGATTACCGTGTATGCATTACTGGGGGCTGTGTTATATTCATTCAAATCTTTGTTTCAGCCACAGGTACAGCAATATATATCGATTGCCCTGGGGGCTATGCTGCTGGTATTAGGTATTCTATCTTTCTTTCCTACACGTTTTATGGTCCGGCTGCCATGGACGGGTTTTGTGCAAAACAAACTGGGGTCCTTTATGGGAAGCCCCTCTGTGTTCAGTTTGTTTATTACCGGTATGCTCAATGGGTTACTGCCATGCGGACTGGTATATATGGCATTGTCAGCTACGGTAATGGCGCCCACCGTCCTCAATTCTATGATGCTGATGTATGTCTTTGGCTTGGGTACGGTACCTATGATGGTAGCGCTCACGGTTATTAAAGACCGGGCACGTATCATGCAGGCGGTACATTTTCGTAAGTTCGTGCCAGTGGTTATGCTGCTCTTCGGTAGTCTATTTGTACTGCGTGGTATGAACCTCGGCATTCCTTATATCAGTCCCAAGGTGATGGTAGAACAGAACGAAGTAAAAGCCCAATGCTGCCATAAAGAATAAGCCATGAAGGTGTTCCGCTACACAACCATGTTATTGTTGTTGTTCAATGGTATTAGCGCACTATTCGGTGGTTATGTACTTATTGATGACCCGACAGGTGGCGGTATGCAAATGCCTGTGGAATTAATGAAAACAGGCCCTTTCAAGGATTATCTCATCCCCGGTATTTATTTATTCAGTGTCTTAGGTGTGGGTAGCCTCGCGGTGTTGTTTATGGTCATCTTTCATACACGCTACCATGCACAGACTGTTTTGCTCGAGGGGTTGGCAACTATAGCCTGGATTGTCACGCAAATGATAGTGGTGCAGGATATAGTGTTGTTGCAAATTGTCTATTTATCTGTTGGCGCTATACTGGTGTTGTGCAGCTTGTCTCTGAGCAATACCCGTTGACAACATTATTCTACTTCAATAGTTATCTGTTCGCCATTGATGGCCGGTGGCAACCATCCTACCGCAATATCCAAGTACAGGTTATAAATACCTCTTTCTTCAGGGGCTTGTATGTCAATGCTGTGTCGTTCGCCACTGTTCACCATATTGTCTTCCACAAAAAAGTTTTTACGTTCATCCTTCACCAGCTTACCTTTTTTAAACAGCAGGCTGTGTATCTCTGCTACAAACCCCGGGTTACCCGCTAAGGTCCATGCGCTATCTGTAGTATTTACTATGAAGCTGATTTCTCTCGCTTCGCCGGGTGCTAACTGTAATTTCTTTTCTGTTGGCATTATACGTATATGCGTACCCGATCGGAAATTATCTATATATGCATACTGGAATACACCTTTTCCGGTATTAAACCCCTCCATGCCATCCACTGTATAGTTGGGCACCAACATCACTGTTTTGCCTTGCAGTTCCCGTTCATCAGGCCATATATTATACTGGTTCTTCCTGCCCATCCTGTTATTGAGTGATATAGCCTGTTGCCCCGTGTAAAACTCATACCATGCGGCATACTGGTATTTGTTCATGAAAGCTACAGGTTTTTCTCCGGCGTATTTGTGTATTTCGCCGGCCCATTTTTTTGTATGGTGCAAGGTTTCTTTTGCATAGGCAAAGGTTTTGTTGTCAGGTAGAAAATCATATACCAGGTACACCCTAAGCAACCCAATTAACAGGATGGATACCGCGAAGCTGCGCCACGTAAACTTCGGGAACCACGTCTGCCCTTCGCATTGCCTGTAGCCAATAATAAATGCAGGTATCAAGGCGAATGCTACCCAGTTAGCCTCGCCCCTGCCTTTAAAGGTCATGACGAAAAAGAAGATAAGCGTCCCTGCCGTCATCCATTTCAGGGTACGTTCAAAATTGTTGGCCGCTTTCTTCCTGAGGGTATGCCAGGCAAACACAATACCCGCCACGGGGCTGAACATCAGTATGATGGATAAGAGATAGTTGAGGGTATAATCAATTTGATACGGGTCAGAAGAACGCTCGTACAGGTGATATTTTATGGATGGGAAGTCATGGGCTGCCTGCCATTGTATATGGGGTATAAACAAGTTCAGGCTCAACACGGCTATCAGCCAGAATGTTTTTCTTTTCAGCAGTTGCAGGTTAGATAGTACTGCAAACCCTATTACCAATATGCCATGGTACTTACTTAGCAGCAGCAGGGTAGCGTTCAGTGCCAGTAAAATGGAAACTCCCCAGCCGTCTTTTTGCAGGTATTGTTTATACAGGTACAGGAATGTAGCAGT
>JACFNS010000419.1 GCA_019454705.1 Taibaiella sp.
CTTCTTCAGCAAAGCGCTCATAGGGTGGCGCAGGTTCTGGTACTCCATCAGGTCCACCTTAATGCTGCCTATAGCTATGGGACTGTCTATACGCACGGGTATATGGTTTTCATCATCTGTTACCCATACCATCATTTTTTCACCACCTTTAAACATTGTACCCTCTATCAGCAACGGCGCTATCTTTATAGCCCTGAATGTGCCGTATTTGGTCTTAATGATTTCCTTACCTACATACCTTATGTACAGGCTGTACACCTGGTCGTCCAGGAACATATTGAACGGTATCTTATCACCGGGTTTATATTTGCTGTAATCTATATTACGGGCATAATATACAGTGGAGAGTACATCCTGCACACAATCGGGAATATTAAATACTCCGTTGGTAGAAATGGCCTGGTTGCGGCTATGGTTGAAGGTGACATTGTTTTTGAACTTGAACCCGCCTTCGTTTACGTCCCTTAAAAATTTTACAGGCATCAGGTTAGCAGTATCTATATAACTCTCATACACATCATACACTTTGTAAAACCACTCGTAGGAAGAGAATGTCTGCCCTACGCCCTTTACATAATACACGGGTTTGTTGTTGTACGTAGTAAGCTGGGTGGTAAAAGTGGCCGTACCTGCCCCCGCCCATATCATGCCCATGTTATAAAATACTTTGAATACCACCTTCTCACCACTGCGGAAGCTGCGGTTTTTAATGCCGCAAAACTCGTTGGGCTGCGCCTGTGCTGCACCGGTGCCCGTCAGCATCATTATCACCAACCCATTATATAATATCCTGTTCATAATCTGTTCAAATTTCATTCGTTTGTGCGGATTGTTACAACAATTTATCGTTAACGTACAAACCGCATCCTTAATAACAATATACTACCCAACACGGCCGGCAGTACAAGGTTGATGAGCCAGATGCCCACCGTTGCTACCAGTATGCCCACCGTATTGTCCGAAAAATGGTGGAAGAGGTATAACCCCACCTGTCCACGCTCGCCCAACTCTACCAGTGTTATCGATGGTATCACCGTTATCACCCAAAAGAACAGGGCCGACATCCAGTAACCATCAAAAGCGGGCATATTCACATTCATATAATACAGCAGAAACAAATACTGTGCCGTATAGATACTATACCGTAACAATGAAATCGTTAAAATTGTTAATTGTTGCCGTGAGCTGAAACGTTTGAGCAGGGTTTTATACACCCTGAAACGGCGCAGCCATTTTATCCTTTCTATAAAAGGCAGCCAGGTTTCGAAGCGCCAGAAAGCTATGCCCAGTATCACGGTAATCATGGCAGCTATTACCAGCAGCACCAATGCAAAAGGATGGTAAAAATTCAGGTTGAAATACGCCAGCCCTATAGTGCCGAATACAAATAAAGTAAGCATCTGTGTCAGCGCACCCAGCACCGATACACTCACTAATCGTAATGTGTTTTTCCGCTTGAGGTACAGCAGCCTGCCGGGATATTCGCCCAGGCGGTTGGGTGTAACTAAGCTGAACGCAATACCCCCCAGGTAGCTGGCCAGCGCACCACGAAAACTGAGCGGCTGTGCCGAACCCGCCAGTATCTGCCATTTTTTAGCTTCCAGCAGCAGGTTGATGGGCATCAGGACGATACAAATCCATAGGAAGTACTCCGGCCCCGTTTGCCATATGGCTTCCCAGTCCACTTTCTTCAACTGCTTCAGCACCTGCAGGTATATACCCCACAGCAGCAGTAGTGATATGCTGCCGCCCAGCAGGTAATTGAGCCATATTTTGGTACTTTTGTTCAAACCAATGCTAAGATATTGAAAACCACCCCCGATATAATCCTGGGCATCGACCCCGGAACGCTTGTTATGGGCTATGGATTGATTTCCGTGAGCAAAAATAGTGTTTCGCTGGTGGAAATGGGGGTATTACAACTGGCAAAGCAGCACGACCATGCAGAAAGGCTGAAACTCATCTTCCAGAAGATGGAAAGCCTGATAAAAAACCATAAGCCGGTGGCGGTAGCTATTGAGGCCCCCTTCTTTGGCAAAAACGTGCAAAGTATGCTGAAACTGGGGCGCGCGCAGGGAGTAGCCATAGCCGCCAGTATGATGCACGGGCTCGCCGCTGTAGAGTACGCCCCCCGAAAAATAAAGCAATCCATCACAGGCAGGGGCAATGCTACCAAAGAGCAGGTATGGCAGATGCTACAGCATACCCTTAAGTTTGAAGAAGACCCCCGTTTTATGGATGCTACCGATGCCGTAGCGGTAGCCCTCTGCCACCACTACCAGGGCAAGTACGAAAAGCTTGGAGATGACACCATAAAAATTACCGCCAAAAAGAAAAAGACCTCCTGGGAGAGTTTTATCACTGCCAATCCCGGCAGGGTGAAATAAATCTCACAGTTCAATTTTATCACCGGAACAAGAAAAAGTAAACATAATTTCAACAGAATAATAATGGTATAAACACATGTCATCTGTTTTTATATTTCAGCCTGTCTGTTTCCATTTTATCCGCTAATCCTTTATCTTGTATCGGATTTGGCGATGCAAGTACTCACTGCCAATTGGTTATATATCTCCGGCAGGCACAATTTTTCCGGAAAAAAATATGTACATGCTGTGGGGGATTTGTATCTTGCGAATCGGAATGGGATGAGAACTA
>JACFNS010000420.1 GCA_019454705.1 Taibaiella sp.
CGGTACAGGTGGGCGACCCGTTTGAAGAAAAGAAATTGCTGGAAGCCTGCCTGGAAGTTATTCCTACAGGTGCGCTGATAGGCATGCAGGATATGGGCGCGGCGGGTATTACCTGCTCGTGCAGCGAGATGAGTGCGAAAGGCGAGCATGGTATGATTATCCACCTGGATAAAGTACCTACCCGCCAGGAAAATATGCTACCCTGGGAGATGCTGCTGAGCGAAAGCCAGGAGCGTATGCTGATAGTGGTGAAGAAAGGCCGCGAAGCTGAAGTGCAACAAATATTTGACAAGTGGGACATCCACTGCGAGCAGATAGGTGAAGTAACGACGGACGGCAGATTGAAATACTACATGGTTGGTGAGCTGGTGGCTGATGTACCTGCTGAGAGCCTGGTGTTAGGCGGCGGTGCACCTGTATATAAGCGTGAATCGAAAGAGCCTAAATACTTTGAGCAGATAAAAGCCTTCAACCAAAACAGCATACCCGTACCTGCTGATATGAAAGCTGTGGCGGAACAACTGGTACAACTGCCTACTATAGCCAGCAAGCGCTGGGTATATGAGCAGTATGACAGCATGGTAGGCACCGGCAATACGCAAACCAACGAGCCGAGTGATGCGCCGGTAGTGCGGGTACATGGCAGCAGTAAAGGTATAGCATGCACTACTGTCTGTAATAGCCGTTATGTATTTGCCGACCCGTATAAAGGTGCCATGATAGCCGTGAGCGAGGCTGCACGTAACATCGTATGCAGTGGCGGCGAGCCGGTAGCCATTACCAACTGCCTGAACTTTGGGAACCCTTATAATCCTGAAGTGTACTACCAGTTTGAAAACGCCATAAAAGGTATGGGCGATGCCTGCCGCAAGCTGGGCACACCTGTTACCGGTGGTAATGTGAGCTTCTACAACCAGAGCAGCGACGACGGCCCGGTATATCCTACCCCTACCATTGGTATGGTGGGCGTGCTGGATACCATGGACCAGAAGATGACGATGTTCTTTAAAAACGCCGGAGATATCATCTACGTAATAGGTGAGAACAGGGAAGACATCAACAGCTCAGAATACCTGCATAAGCTATGTAATGTAGAATATAGCCCTGCGCCTTACTTTGATATGGAAGAGGAATACCAATTGCAAAAACTGGTATTGAAACTGGCACGCGGCAAAGAAATCAACTCAGCGCACGACGTGTCTGAAGGTGGATTGTTCACAACATTGCTGGAGTGTTGCTTTAAGAACAACCTGGGTTTTGAAGTAAGCAGCGACCCGAACATACGCAAAGACGCATGGCTGTTTGGCGAAGGCCAGAGCCGTGTGGTAGTGAGTGTTAGCCATGCTGATAAACACGCTTTTGAACAAGCTATGGGTAGCTACCGCTATGTACAGATAGGCGAAGTAAAAGCTAATGGTATACTGACTGTAGATGGTGAAAACTGGGGCAGCATACAGGATTGGAAAGATAAGTACGACACAGCGATAGAAAAGCTGATGAACGCATAAAAAGAGAAGGGCTGCAATTGCAGCCCTTTATTGTGCTAGCCAAGGGGATACATTACCCCTCAGCTTCAGTCTTATGTATTTCTTCCACCTTCTTAATAAACTCGCTGATAGCCGCATCTGCATCATGCCCGTAGCTATCAATTAACATTCCTTTAGTTCCATCATTGGTCTGCAGGCAATACAAAATTGCATTATCACCAGGATCGGAAGCGCCTTCGAACCGATAAAAATTATCAATCTTCACATCCTGTGGGCGGTAATAGTTATTTGCAGACGGTGCGTGCAGTTTGCCGCCTTTTACAGTCATGTTTTCAGTATATCCTTTCTTTACGGCAGTTTCAGTCAGGCTGCTGAGCGTATTCATACTGTCAGCACTCTCTTGTGCATCTTGTTCCAAATTATCCTGTATCGTGTTCATAAAACAGATTTTGAGTTGATTGTCAATAGTTGATGAGTATATATAACATCATACTATATAAACAGCGGAAATGGCAAGTTGTTTAAGGCAAAAAGGGTTTTAGCTAAGTTGTGTGAAACAGTCATAAATTATAAGGGCTGCATATAGCAGCCCTTATAATTATAATTCAGTATTGGTATTTGTCTAGTGCGACTCCTCCCCCTCACGCAACGGTGTTGTTTGCGGTATGAAGTCGTTACCATGTCCATCATCCTTATAGTCGTATGGCCAACGGTGAACAGTTGGTATTTCGCCGGGCCAGTTGCCGTGGCCGGGGTTGATTGGTGTAGTCCACTCCAGGCTGGGTGAACCCCATGGGTTCTGTACCAGGCACTTACGTCCGCGGAAGATGCTGACGAAGAAGTTAACCACGAACAGTAACTGTGCGAAGAATACGATGATTGCCGCTATACTGATGAAAGCGTTCAGGCTTTCGAACTGCTTGAAGGACTCCCATGCGGAGTAATCGTAGTAACGGCGGGGCATACCTGCTATACCTTCGTAGTGCATCGGCCAGAAAATAAGGTAGGCACCTGCAAAGGTCAGGAAGAAGTGTATGTAACCCAATGTGTTGTTCATAAACCTGCCGAACATCTTGGGGAACCAGTGGTAAATACCCGCGAACATACCGAAGAAGGCGCTCACACCCATTACGATGTGGAAGTGCGCTACCACGAAGTAAGTATC
>JACFNS010000421.1 GCA_019454705.1 Taibaiella sp.
GTGGCGCCCTCATTGTATGCAGGGGCAAGTATGCTGACAGAAGGTGCGTGTGGCGATGAGGCTAATATGCGGTAGTCAGTAAACTCATTTTCATGCATATAGTCATTCGTTTCCCTTATGGAAAACATACCGATGGCGAGGTATGAAATGAGTAAAACAAGGGCATAGGTGAAAATTCCATAAAGGAGTATATCAGATATAATGATGCCTATTTCCATGCTAACTCCTTCTTTACCTGTAGTGACATTTCTGTTGTTGTAGCATCGGGTTGTTCAATCATGTGGTTGACACCATTTACAGACATCAATGTTCTTATTACAGCCAGCTTTATGTCGTTATCTGCTTCTGCTAACTGATTGTGTAAAAAGTTATTATTTGACGCGCTGCCAATCATTGATAACTGTTTCAGGATTTCAATTTTGTTGGGCTTGCTTTCGTTGTTGTAGTGGTCAATGAGTATTGCTGCAGTATCATCATTGCTGATTGCACCCAGCGCTTTGATGGCATGATATCTTATCTTATCGTTTTCCTCATTTAGTTTTTTCACTACCGCTTCATGCATATCATATTGCATGTATATTTCCACAAGTTTTAGTGAAAAAACAACTACATATGGATTATTCGAACTGAGCCATGAGGATAGTTTTGTCATAGGGTTCATGTCGAAATTTTGCAACTGTGTGAGTAGTTTTAAATGTTGCCATTCAAGTAACGGCTGTGTCAGTTCATCCAGGAATGATAAACCGTCAAACCCGTAGAATCCAACTAATGCAGATTGCGCCTCTCGCCGTACGAACTTATTTCTATGGTTAGTATAAGGTAGAATATTGGCTGCACTGGCATGCATGTTCATCATGCCCAGTTCATATATACCCTTGGCTTTTCTATGCCATAGCGAACTGTTCATTTTTGCCAGAGAGTCGTTGAGTAAACCCAGCTTCATGTATATTGATTCGATATCCGCAGCTGGTTGCCCGCTTATGTTTTTCTTTATATTAATGAGCTTGTCGATAATAAACTGGCGGAATATTTTCTTTTTAAGATATTGGTTGAGTAATCCGGGTACTTCTTCAGCTTTTGTTATACCTTCAGTCATTACATCAGCTATCCAGTCGTCGATAGTATCGTTGAGCAGTGTTTTGACCCTGTGCCTTCTTTTTTTGAGGTATAGAAACAGGTATATGGTACCTACTGTAAATGCAGTAAGTATAGTGAATAGTAACGCACCTGCATACAAGTGGTCGGGTGAAATAATGCGGAAAAATGTATCTCTTCCCTTCACTGCGATTAATTACCGGCTAACTGTTTTTTTATACGAATGGAAAGCTCAGAAAGACTGAAAGGTTTGGTGATGTAATCATCAGCTCCCAGTTTGAAGGCTTCACTTACCGTTTTCTCCTGGCCTAATGAAGAAAATACGATTACTTTAATAGCCTTGCTTTCTATAGCCTTTACGGCACTTACCACTTCCAGGCCCGAAGCATAGGGCAACATAATATCTGTAAGCACAATATCGGGCAATTCAGTCCGGGCTTTTTCAATCCCATCTCTGCCGTCAATACAGCTTAGCAATTCAAAGCCCTCTTTTTTTAATTTAGACTCAACAGTCTTTTTGATCAGGACATCATCCTCAATTAATAATACCTTATACAAAATCCTCTATTTCTTCAGTTGATAAAACAGTCTCTCTGTCTCCCTGTTTTATATACGCAAAATTAAGAATGTTAGTTCAATTAATTTCACTATTGACTAAAATGTATTTTCGTTAATTTTAGAATTACATATAGAACATAAAGAGTAAGATATGGTTGAACAATCACTCAGGAAGAACAACGTTACTGTGATTGAGAAGGCCAGCTTTGATGACACCATTATTTTTGCCCATGGGTTCGGTACAGACCAGCATGCGTGGAAGGATGTGGTACCGGCCTTCGAAAATCAATACAGAATAGTGTTGTATGATAATGTAGGAGGCGGTATGGCAGATGCTGCTGCATTTAGCCCCAACAAATACGATAATTTGTACTCTTATGCTGATGATCTGCTGGACATCTGCAAAGCATTAAACATCAACGATGCTATAATGGTGGGGCACTCTGTGAGCGGAATGATAAGCCTGCTGGCCGGTAATAAAGAACCGGGAAGGTTTCGTAAAATGGTGCTGGTAGGCGCCTCTGCACGGTACCTGGATGATGAGAATTATAAAGGTGGGTTCACGCAGGAAGCCCTGAATGGCTTGTACCAGGCTATGGCTAATAACTATTATGCCTGGGTGAGCGGATTTGCCCCTGCGGCAATGGCTAACCCCGATAACCCAGAGTTTACAGCCGGTTTTGAACAGACATTGTCAGCCATCAGGCCGGATATAGCATTGTCTGTAGCAAAAGTCATTTTTCAATCGGACTACAGGCATGAGTTGCCAAAGTGTACAACAGAGACACTTCTGTTGCAGACAAAACAAGATATTGCAGTACCGCTTGAGGCGGCAGAATACTTGCATAACAACATCAGGAACAGCAGGCTTAGGGTGATTGAAGCGGAAGGGCATTTTCCTCATATAAGCGCCCCCAACGAGGTAATAACAGCCATAAAGGAATTTATTTAAAATAAACAGGAACCGGGTG
>JACFNS010000422.1 GCA_019454705.1 Taibaiella sp.
TTATATACGCCAGCAGGAGCGTTTTGTGGAGCGTTTCCGTGCCAAGGCTTCTAAGGCCGCACAGGCACAGAGTGCCCTTAAAAGGTTAGATAAACTGGACAGGATAGAATCGCCCGATACTTCTATCCCGGTTATGAACATTAACTTTGATGTAAAGGTGCAGCCGGGCAAAATCATTTGTACCCTGAAAGATATTTCCAAGAAGTTTGGCAACCAGGTGATATTTAACCATGCCAATGCCGAAATAAACCGTGGTGATAAAATAGCCCTGATAGGTGCCAATGGTAAGGGTAAGTCCACTTTGCTGCGCATTATTGCCGACAAGGAGACTTATGACGGGGAAAGGAAATGGGGTCATAATGTGGAAGAGAGCTTCTACGCCCAGCACCAGTTGGAAGCGCTGAATGTAGAGCACGAGATACTGGAGGAAATGAGCAGTGCCGGCACAGGTAAGCCCGAACTGGAACTGAGGCAGCTATTAGGCTGTTTCCTGTTCAGCGGCGACGATGTGTTTAAAAAAATCAGGGTGCTGTCTGGTGGTGAAAAGGCAAGGGTAGCCCTGGCTAAGACGATAGCTATGAAGGGTAACTTCCTGATGCTGGATGAACCTACCAACCACCTGGATATGCAGAGTGTGGAAATGCTGATAGATGCCCTCAATAAATACGAAGGCACCTTCATCCTCGTTTCGCACGACAGGTATTTCATCAGCAAAACGGCCAATAAGATATGGGTGATAGAAGATGGCTTGATTCGTGAATTTGCCGGCCCATACGACGAATGGCTAATATACGAGCAGGAAAAAGAGAAGCGCAAAGCTGCTACCCAAAGCAAGTCTGCCCCGGCACCAGTGGTTGAAAAAAAGGCGGAAGCTCCCAAACAACAGCCCCAACAGCAGGTTTCTTCTGAACTGAAACAACTGCAAAAGGAACACCAGAAGAAGCAGAAGGACTTTCAGAAACTGGAAGAACAAATCAACAAGCTGAACGAAGAAAAGGCTAAAATCGAACAGCAACTCGCAGACCCTGAGTTCTATTCAGACAAAGATAAATTCAGGCAGGTAGATGATGCTTATCAAAAGCTAAATATCGAATTGAACAGATTATCAGATAATTACGATAAGCTGTTTGAAGAGATATTGGAATTGGAGGGCAAACTGAATTAATAACTTTTAATTAAAGTTCGTCCATTTTCTCTTGACATACGCAAGGCGGTTTTTTATATTTATAAAAAATTGCAACATGAAGAAGCTGTTACTACTGCCGTTGGCTGTATTGTTCTTTATTGCCGCCACCGCTCAAAACAAGACATATCGTTTCCACTTCAACAACAGGTTGAGCGAGAATGTATACCAGGGCAACGCACTTGCTCCTGTTTGTCAAGGCACTTATTCTTTCGAGACAGTGGCCGGGGTGTATAAGAGAGTTTATAATTTTGATAAGGGCTGTGGGCTGGTGTTCAGCGACTCTGCAACCAACCTGTTATCATCCGGCAGTTATACTATCGAGTTGTACTTCAGGCTGGATACTATAACCGGGTACAAAAAACTCGTAGATTTTGACAGCCTGGGTACAGATGCCGGTTTTTACAACCAGAATGGTAAACTGGTGATGTATAATCAGCTCACCAACACCGATTCAACAATCGGCGCAGGAAAATTTGAGTATGCAGCTATTACAAGAGATGGTTCCACTAAGGATATGTATATCTACCATAACAATAAGGTGATAGGTACGCTGAATGATAATACGGACCAGTATATATACGGCGCTGAAAAGTTGCTGATATTTTTTAAAGATGATAATGGTACAAGTGGAGAACAATCAAGCGGAAGTGTAGCCATGATTCACATATCCAACTACGTAATGGATAGTACCACGATAAAAAATAACTATAACGGATTGGGTACTACACTTGGCATAGAACAGGCTGCAGGCGCAGAACAAATGGTGAGGGTATGGCCTAACCCGGCAACAGATATAGTCGATATTTCCGGTATTGCAGCCGGCAGTTATACTTTGCACCACATAACCGGCAGGGTAATGGTAAATGGAGAAATCAAGGCTGGTAAGGCTACAATAGGTCTGCATTCATACCCTGCGGGAATATATGTTTTGCAGGTTTTTAATTCTGACGGGCAAGCAACGGCGTATAAACTGTTGAAACAGTAGAGGCTTGCTCCTGCGCCATTTTTATTGTATTTTTAATCTCTGATAAACAGGCAATACCAGCCTTTTAATTATAATCTTATGCCGTCTTTCGATATAGTTAGCAAAGTGGACCTTCAGACATTGGACAATGCCATCAACGTGGCTCAGAAGGAAATATCTACCCGTTACGATTTCAAAGGTTCTCATATAGAGGTGGAACTGAATAAAAAGGACATGGTCATCAACCTGGAGGTAGAGAATGAGATGCAGCTCAACCAGGTGGAGGATATCATTATCACCAAGGCTATGCGCCAGGGGCTGGAGGCCAATAGCTTCGACAGGTCGAAAACACATTCAGCTTCAGGCAAGTATATCCGCAAAACGGTACCTGTAAAAAATGGTATTGACCGTGAAATGGCCAAAAAAATAGTGAAGCTGATAAAAGATAGTGGCTCAAAAGTTCAGCC
>JACFNS010000423.1 GCA_019454705.1 Taibaiella sp.
GTATACGGTTAAATCGTTCTACTTTTTTACCTGATACAGAAGTAATCATATCTCCGTCACGCAAGCCTATACTTTCAGCTACACTGTCGGCAGCTATACCGTATTTAGCATTCTCTGTAGGCAGGTACTCTTCTCCCCACGCACCAAATATGAAAGCATATATGACCATTGCCGTCAATATGTTCATAATAATACCGCCCAGCATTATGAACAGGCGCTGGTAGGCTTTTTTTGAACGATACTCCCAAGGTTGGGGAGGAGCCTTCATGGCTTCTTTATCCATGCTCTCGTCCACCATACCGGCTATCTTCACATATCCACCCAAGGGGAACCAGCCTAAACCATATTCAGTATCTCCTTTCTTCTTTTTGAAGAGTGCGAAGTTGAGCAGGTTTGGGAAAGGGAACATGAAATCGAAAAACAGGTAAAACTTCTCTACCCTAGTTTTGAACAAGCGGGCGAAAAAGAAGTGCCCGAATTCGTGTAATAAAATCAACAGGGAAAGGGCAGCCAGCAGTTGCAACGCCTGTGTGGCGCCGCCTGACAATAGAAGTACTGTATTAAGTTGCATGTGTTTACTAAATTATATTTATGAAGCCAGCTGGCTTTTCTTTACCATATCGGCCGCATGTAGCCTTGCTTCGCTGTCACTATGTTCATATTCTTCCAGCGTGGGGCGCTCAATGAAATCTATTTTAGCGATAGTTTCTTCTATTATATCGCTCATTTCAATAAAGCTGACCCTGTTATTGAGGAAGGCCTGAACAGCCACTTCGTTGGCCGCATTCATCACGCAAGGCACATTTCCGCCCTTAAACATCGCATCTTTCGCGATTGCAAGATTACGGAAAGTTTTATAATCAGGCTCTTCAAATGTCAGTTTACTGTATTCTTTGAAGTTCAGCCGCTTGAAATCGTTGGTCAACCGCTGTGGAAAACCCAGTGCGTATTGTATGGGCAGCTTCATATCGGGCAGGCCCAGTTGGGCTTTTACCGAGCTGTCTTTGAACTGCACGAATGAATGGATGATGGACTGGGGGTGTATCACTACCTCCACCTGTTTATTATCCAGGCCAAATAGCCACTTTGCCTCTATCATCTCCAGTCCCTTGTTCATCAGCGTGGCGCTGTCAATGGTTATTTTGGCGCCCATGGTCCAGTTAGGGTGCTGCAGGGCATGGCTGGCTTTTACATTCACCAGGTAGTTAGGCTTACGGCCTATAAAAGGTCCGCCGGATGCAGTCAAAATTACTTTTTCGACCGCATTGAAATCTTCGCCCACCAGGCATTGAAATATGGCTGAGTGTTCGCTGTCCACCGGGATAATCGGCACATTCTTTTCAGCCGCTTTCTGCATCACCAGTTCGCCGGCTACCACCAGGGTCTCCTTATTGGCAAGCGCTATGGGTTTACCCGCTTCTATAGCTGCTATAGTGGATGATAGCCCCGCAAAGCCAACAATAGATGCCAGCACCATATCCACAGTGTCCCACTGCACCAAGTCTTCCAGCGCTTTCCTGCCTGAGAATACCTTGACCGGGTAAAGATTCAGAGCCTCTTTAACCTCTGCATACTTGCTATCATCGGTTATCACAACGGCATTGGGACGAAACTGCTTAGCCTGCTCAATCACTAATGCCGCATTGCTGTGCGCGCTCAATACCTCTACCTCAAATAATTCGGGGTGTGCGGCTACTACCTCCAGGGCCTGCGTGCCTATGGAACCCGTACTACCCAGAATTGCCAGTCTCTTCATGCTATTTGCCGGTTATTATTCAGATTGTAAAAGCTCAAAACTAAGCCTGTTGCTGCTTATTTCACAACAATGCAAGGTTTTTCTCAAAACCTTAACTAAACATTCAGCCTTAGCCTGAAAGAGAGATACAAGACAAAAAAGAAAGAATGTAGATATTTCTTATAAGCTGTGTTTTAGTTTCTGAAGACGGTAAACTCAAAAGGGCGGCCGCTGTTGATGTGCTTCTTATGCGGTCGTTGTTGTGCGGCGTGGTCGTCAACTTTGCTGTGGTAAACATCCAGCAGTTCGGTGACACTTTCTACATGTGCTTCGTTATCCACCTTACTGACTAAGGACATCAAACCATCCACATTACTGTCGAAGTTTTGTTGCCAGCTTTCTGCCACTTTTGTAGTTACCAGCAGTTCGCGCGTAGTGTGCTTCATCTGGTATTACATTTGGTTAAACAATACCTGAATATAAATCTTTTTTTCGCCAAAAGGAATAGCAAAAAACCACATATACAGGACCGTTTTACAACCCGCTGATTTACATATCAATTCATATATAAAACCGCTTCGTTATCGTTTCGTGAATTCTTTGAACTATTGTAATATGTTCCGAAATGTTGCCGGAATTCTGGTTTTACAATTTTTGGAACAAAACTTATCCCGCGTTTTGTTCCGTTTTGATGCCTTGTTCCCAAACAAAAATTTCCGGCAACCTAAATTTCAAAGAGCATTTAACTAAGCATAAAATTACGCAAAAAATATGTATTTTAAAAATTAAAAATTTGTATTTTGCGGAGTAATTAAAGAGAACTGACATGATTGTATTTTTAGGTAGAGGGTTATTATGCTGCAATTTC
>JACFNS010000424.1 GCA_019454705.1 Taibaiella sp.
CCAGCATCTGCTGTATAAACGGTGGTATCTTAAAAATGTCTTTCGCTTCATCATTGGGTACGTTTTGTGGCAACGCCTCTGCCACCCGCACCAATGTATCCAGCCCTACCACATCGCCTGTGCGGAAGGTGGCCGACTTGGGCCTGCCCATAATAGTGCCTGTCAGCGAGTCTGTTTCGTCTATACCCAGGCCTAACTGCTGCATGGCATGAAACACAGCCATAAAGCCAAACACACCCACTCGATTGGCTATAAAGGCAGGAGTATCCTTGCACAATACTGTCGTCTTACCCAGGAAACGGTCGCCATAGTCCATCAGGAAGTCAATCACCTCCTGCTTAGTGCCCGGTGCGGGAATAATCTCCAGCAGCCTCAGGTAGCGGGGGGGATTGAAGAAGTGCGTGCCGCAAAAATGCTGCTGAAAATCTTCGCTCCGCCCCTCCGCCATCATGCGTATGGGTATGCCCGATGTATTGGTGGTAATGAGCGACCCCGACCTGCGGTGCTGCTCTATTTTTTCAAAAACCTGTTGTTTGATGTCCAACTTTTCTATCACGGCCTCTATCACCCAGTCGCAGTCGGCTATTTTGTGCAGGTCGTCCTCTATATTGCCGATGCTGATTCGCTTAGCTACATCTTTGGTATATACAGCGCTGGGGCTGGCTTTCAGCGTAGCCTGTAGCGCATCGTTCACTACACGGTTGCGCCAGCCGGGGTTGTCCACGGTTATGCCTTTAGCCTTGTCCACCTCCGTCAGTTCATGTGGAATAATATCCAGTAATAGTACCTGCACGCCTATACCGGCAAAATGTGCCGCTATCCTGCTGCCCATTACCCCGCTGCCTACCACCGCCACCTTTCTTATTGGCCTGTTCATATATCCTGCCTGTTTTAGCTACACAATTTAACGAAAATCACCCGGTATTGGAGGGGTTAGGAATATCTTAACAGGGGCTTCACCTTCCTCCCCCCTTACAAAAAAATCATCTTATCACATACAGTTACATAACCATGACCTGATATTTATAAAGTTTGGCTTATCTTGTATGATACAAAATCCTCCCTTATGAAATATCCCCTGTTTATCCTTATTATTTCCTTTGTGACTACATCCTACGCCCAGACTTACCAGTATGTACCGATACCTACAAGCAATGCTGAATGGAAAGCTCAGAACCCTGTAGATTATCAAAGTGGACACGGAAGCCCTGCCGGTTATGTATGTTATAGCTGGAAGTATAGCTTTCTAGGACGGGATACAATTATTGGGACTGACACTTTACATAATATTAGGGCGGTTTACTATTATGATAATGATTGCAAAGACGTGACTTTCAACACGATTCGGGAAGGTGCTAAAATTGCCGGGACTGTATGGATGATGGAACGTGACAAAAAAATCTATCTGACGAAGACTTTACCCTTAGATACAAGTATTACCGTCCCATATCTTGACTTCAATTTAAGTTATGTAGGCGAGAGGCTGCCCAGTCCGTGGGTTACTGATACCGTAATTAGTATCGACACTGTTCCAATAAACGGGCAATTGAGAAGACGGATTGTCATTTTAACCCATCATAATATATTAACTACATGGGGGTTGGTTGACACTCTTATCGAGGGGATTGGCAGTACTAGATTCGGACTGGGATTTGACGAACTATATAATCCTGGAGCTGACTATCAAAATCGGTGTAAACTTTATTGCTTTTCAGCAAATGGGCAGGCCGAATATGTACGGGATAATTCTGCATGTATGGATGTATGGCCCACCGGGGTTGAAGATTTTACAGCCTACCTGCAACCATCTTTAAATCCAAATCCATTTAATGATAAATTGGCAGTCAATTTGCTCGGTAGAGCTACTATCCGTGTTTACAACTTATTGGGCGTCTCAGTATATTCAGGCACTTTCTCATGCAAACAGGAAGCTGTAGTTAACACGACCGATTGGCGTTCCGGCCTGTACATTGTAATAATTGAGCATAACGGCATTAGTAGCACACAAAAGATGGTAAAGCTCTGAGTTTCATCACGCTGTTGTTGGTCGCCTGATCAAGAACTCATATCTCTAATTTCCCAATAGAAACTGGAACGTCTAAGATTTTAAGCTTCATCGGTTACTGTACCTTACCCGAACTTATTCTATGATTTATTGTTTTTGTATTGAAGGCGGTGCCGGGTAGTGCAGCAGGAAAACAAAGACATTAAAAACCGATGTTTATGAATAAGTTGAAAATTAGTGCATTGTTATTATTGCTGGTAACCCTTACCGGCTGCGAATTAGTAGGCGACATTTTTGAAGCGGGCGTATGGGTAGGGGTCCTGCTGGTGGTATTAGTGATAGCAGGCATATTATTTCTATTCAGGAAAATATCAGGTAAGTAAAACACCGGCGCTTGTTCGGATAAAATTCGCCAATCTTACATTTTTTACGCATATTTGTTATTCAAATCATACCGCATAAAGGTATGCTGTATCATGCTCATGAAGACGAACCCATATAAAAAGCCCATATTCTTACCTTCTTCAGGACGAGTCACGAATCAAAACCATTTTTCCGGGAACATTTTGGAACACTTGTCCCGCCATGGCGGT
>JACFNS010000425.1 GCA_019454705.1 Taibaiella sp.
TCATATTGCTGAACAGCACCCAAAAGCCTTCATGTATCCAGCCATAGGTGAGCAATGTCCACAGCTTGGGCAGAAACATATCTAACTGCGGCAATGCTGTATTTACTGTGAAGTATTTGCCAAATAAAGCAGGGTCTGCCTCTGCCACCATCATGGTAACACGGGTCATATGGTAGGCTATAAAACCTGTACCCTGTGCTATAATGAGTTTGAGTACTGCATTCTGTTCAAAAGCCGGTATCCCCCTTTGCGTCCTTATCATTTCACTTCTTTCTTAGGCAAATTAATAAAAATGGCTGCGGTTGCGTTTGTTCCATATTTTCAGCAGGATGAAGCCTACAAGCATACCGCCCAGGTGCGCGAAGTGGGCTACATTATCGCCCGCCGAATTTTGTATGCCCGCATACAGTTCAAACAATGCGTAGGCCCCTACCACATACTTGGCCTTGATAGGTACCAGGAAGTATATGTACAACAGTGTATTGGGGAATAAATAACCAAATGCAAACAATATACCGAATACCGCACCGGACGCACCAACCGTGGCCTCGTCGAATATACCGCTGAAGTACTGCCCGGTAGCCGGGTAAGTATAGCCATGTATATACCTGTTGATAGCTGTGATGGATTCCTGCGACATGTCGGAGCCCGGGTGGGATACCCAATAATTATAAGTATTGAATACTTCGTTTATCAGTGAGTTGCCGGTAGGCCGTGTTACATATTCTTCAATAAACGCCCTCATGGCACCCGGTGTGGGGTTGGCCTGGTAGGCGTTAAATGCCTGCTCTACGCCATGAAAACCCCAGGCTACTACACCCATATGCAATACTGCAGCACCCAGCCCGCATATCAGGTAAAAGGTGAGAAACCGTTTGGGCCCCCACACATTCTCCAGTATACTGCCAAACATCCATAAGGCAAACATGTTGGAGAATATATGCATTAATGTTGCGTTCAGGCTCTGGTAGCTGCCATGCAGAAACATATGGGTAAGAAATTGCCAGGGTTGAAAATGCTCCGATTTCCAATAGTGCAATCCCAGGTAATCCGATATATCTATGCCAAACTTGCCCAATACAAACTGGGCGAATACCATAATGGCATTGATGATGATTAAATTCTTAACTATAGTGGGCAAAATCTGGAACCTTCCCGGCCTGAATTCTGTCATTTATGCTTTGTATTACGTCTTAATAATCAACCTCTCGCGCACGTCGCTACCAATGAAGGGCAAATTTACGGTTAAATAGCTGAGCTTAGTCAGATTGTAATTATTTTAAAACTATGCTGTATATGGCCAATGTAGTTTTGGTTATTGAGGAACATCGGACTTAATTATTAACTAAGGATTGATAAGATGAAAATTTTTCGCATTTTTTCTTAAAATGTTGCGATATACCCAACCGATTGACTATCACTACCTTTCTATATATGCAGACACCAAGTTTACCTGGAAAAAGCAAGATACTCCTATGGATTACTTGCTTTTTTTATTCTATAATCTTACTATATTTAATCTGTTTTTAATGCTAACAGGTAAACGAACAAATAAAGCATGACAAATAGGTTTGGCCAAACCCGTTATAATGTATCCATTAGGAAAAAAGTATGGATGAAGGCTCTGTCAATTGAGGGACATCCGGATGATATATGGCGGCGTGATAAACAGGGCAACGTGATGAACTGGCAGGAATATGGGAAAACGGGTTCTCCTTATGCTTGGAAAATCCTGAGTAACCATCCTGATGGCATTGCAGGCGACGATGCTGAGCACCTGCACCCGATACATCATTCTGTGGATAATCTCTAATTTTTAGCTGTAGCCCAGCCTTGTGAGTACCATTTTATAGAATTGGCTATCTGGTAAGACATATCTCGCCAGTGGCTGAGGCCCTTAGCATCTTCCGCCCAATAATTGTAGCGCATCTCCAGCATGCGCCCGTCTGCTACTATGAAATAGGTGAGGTGGTAATTATTAGTCTTGGTATGTGAGCCTTTACCTTCTTTTGCCAGCGTGGCTATTACGGTGTATTGTTTATTACCTATGGTATAAGTTGTATCATGCAAAATCCTGGCATTGCGCAGGCAACTCTTGCGCGGGTCGTACAGCCCATGTGCGTTGTGTGGGTCTTCCGCATGGTCATGTATGTTCAGTTGCATATTCATGCCTGCCTTAGGGGTGCATTTGGCGGCAAATACAATTGAATATCCACCATCAGGGCATTTATCCCAGTAATGATAAAATTCCCGCTCTTTCTTCAGTATAGGTGGAATGTCTAACTGCAGGTTGCCGTTGAATAATGTGAGTGTCTGGAAAGCCGATTTGGCAGAATATGCTGAAGGTTTTTTGGCATATACACCAACAGATGCCACCATCAGCAGGGTGAGAATCAGTACACGCATGTCTTTTTTATTTTCCGGTTGAAATGCTAAAGTACAATGAAAAAATCAAATGTTAACAGAATTTGTATTATTAACATTTACGGGAATTCATTTTTTAGCTAGTGTAAAAGACTCCATGATTTGTCTCCATAATTGCCCGAACTCTTCAAGGCCTGCTATATCTTCCTGTTAGTCAACCAGTAACTGCCGTT
>JACFNS010000426.1 GCA_019454705.1 Taibaiella sp.
GTCCAGCAATTCGCCGGTACCGCTGCCTGAAATAGAAGACAGGAAGAATGTATGTTCAAAACCCATTGAGTAAAACTCGGTAGCATCCAGTGCACGCTCGGGGTTATCTACCTTGTTCACCACCAGCAATACGGGCTTCGGGCTGCGGCGAAGAATATCCGCCATTTCAGAGTCCTGGTCGGTAATGCCTGTAGTGGTATCGCATACAAACAGTACAAGGTTGGCCTCATCAATAGCTATCTGCACCTGCTTGCGTATCTCCCGTTCAAATACATCGTCAGACCCATGTACGAAACCACCCGTGTCTATCAGGTTAAAGCTCTTGCCGTTCCAGTCGGCCACGCCGTACTGGCGGTCGCGCGTAACGCCGCTCACATCGTCCACTATGGCCTTCCTTTCTTCCAGCAGGCGGTTGAACAATGTTGACTTGCCCACATTGGGCCTTCCTACTATGGCTACGGTAAATCCCGGCATATTTTTAAATTAGTGCGCAAAGGTACTACATATTAACGGGTAAGACGTTAAAAATATGGGAAATGTTGATGTGTGTCCCCCTATCCCCCTGAAGGGGAGACTAATTATAAATTATATTTCTCGTAGAAATCATTCAAGTCGTAGCGTGTCGCCCCTTTTGGGGGATAGGGGGATGAATAACATTAGTGTAGAATAGTGTGTTGTCCCGTTGTCCTGCGTAGGACAGCAGGACAGTTTGATATTGTAGCGCTGTAGCGCGCGCTACAGCGCTACAGTTTGAAATCAATGCCTAATCGGGTAAGTAGTATATTTTGATATAATCAAACTCACCTGAATTATTTGTACTCTTACCTAAACCAATAATATTACCTGTTAATGGTATGTAAGGGCATTTGCCAATAAACTCATTATTAATAAATACATAATATTTATTATCGTATTTCCTGATAACATAAGTATTATAAGTGTTCTTTTGATGAGAGCGGGGAATTGTCAATGACTCATCGGCATCGGGGTGGAGTGAATCATCAAATTGCAGGTTGGAATAGAATATCCTCAACCCCTTATGGCCGAAATAGACATTATTGCCATTTATACTATTGCAAGGTCGCCCCCAATAGATTGTGCCAAAATTGTAATTGTCATTGTCTCCATATATGTGTGCTCTGAACTCAATCTCAAAATTCCTATTGAAATTCATATCTATGCTTATCTCATTTACATATACCCGCCCTATTTTTTCTTTTGGCTGAACGGAAAATCGCATGAGACCCCCATCAATATAACAACTATCTCCTTTGGGCATAGTATCATCGTCAGGTATTATTTCACAGCCTTTAGGTTCACATATCAACCAGTTATTATTGTCATTATCAAAATCATCTGTAAATACCAGTTGTTTCCTGTCTTTAAAGTCGAAGTAGTTTTTGGGGTTGGGTTGGGCATTTGCCACAATGCAGCCCATTAAACAAAGGATATACAGGGTAATCTTCACGAAATAATTATTTGACACAAAATAGTGAACATAGTAAGAATTAAAAACACCGCTGTCCCGTTGTCCCGCACAGGACAGCAGGACAGTTTGAGGTGTAGCGCTTTCGCGTAACGCTACACGCTACAACCCGCCCCGGGAAATTATGCTTATCTTTCCGCATATCCTGCCAATCAAAGGGTTATCGTTTTACCTGTTTAAGTAATCAATATGTGTTTTTCAGCAAGTGCGAGTTTCACGGCAGGGGCCGTGCTGGTTACTATGGGTGCTATTGCTATCCGCAAGTCCGGCACGCCTGCACAGCGTGTGCTTTCCTTTATACCGGTCATTTTTGGTTTGCAGCAGCTTACCGAGGGGTTGCTATGGGTGGGGTTGTCGCGCCCGGGGTATGAGTACCTGGTCCAACCCGCCAAGTATGGTTTCCTGTTGTTTGCGCAGGTAGTGTGGCCGGCTTTTATACCCTACAGTATGATGCGTATAGAACCACGGCCGGCGAGGAAGAAAATAATGAAGGTGTTGTTTGGATTTGGCCTGGTACTTGCGGCCTATTTTGCTTACTGTCTTTCAGCCTACGATGTGACGGTAGCCCCGGGCTGCGCTCATATCAATTATGTATTGTCTTATCCTACGCTCGGTATTTATGCCATGAGTTGGGGCTATTTCCTGCCGGCAGCCATACCACCGTTAATATCGGGCATAGGCAGGCTACGTGTATTGGGGCTGGCTACTTTGCTGGCTTATGTGGCGGCTAAGATATTCTATGAGCAATTCGTAATATCAGTATGGTGTTTCTTCGCCGCATTGGTCAGTGCATTTGTATTGTTCATTATATACGAGATGAACCCGCAGAAGCCTACAGCAGTGCCAACAAAAGGGTAGGGCTTGCCCTGCTCACTTCTTATCCATCTCCACCACCCATATGCCGCGTAGCTGGTTTTCGCCGTAGCCGGTGGCTTTGTCGTGGGGGTAGGCTTTTTTGATGTTCGTCCATGTTTCGGGTAAGATGTCTTTGCCCTTGTCGCCGTGGCATTGCAGGCACATCTGGTTGGTGATGATGGCATAGTAACCCACCATTTTGCCATTTACTTCCGCTACTACGGGTTTGGGGGGTTCGCCCTTTG
>JACFNS010000427.1 GCA_019454705.1 Taibaiella sp.
TTTATTTTCTTTTCCTGCCCGGTGCGTAGTTCGGCCAATGGTTTTACGATGTATGGTATTACATCACCGGCACGCTCTACCAGCACTGTATCACCGATATGCAGGTCTTTTTCGCGTACTACATCTTCGTTGAAGAGTGATATAGATGTAACGGTAACTCCCCCAATAGGTACAGGTTCTATTTTAGCAACTGGTGTGATGGAGCCCGTACGCCCCACCTGGAATTCGACGCGCAGCAGTTTACTGGTAGCCTGTCTTGCTTTGAACTTGTAGGCTACTGCCCAGCGCGGGTGGTGCGATGTCATACCCATTTTTTCCTGCATCTCAAAGCTGTTCACCTTCACTACCAGCCCGTCCACTTCAAAAGGCAAATCATCCCGCTTGGTTTCAAACTCATCGCAGAACTGTATTACCTCATCAATAGTTTTGAACACCTTCATTTCTTTGACGGGTGTTGGGAAGCCCAGGTTGTACAGCCATTCCAATGAGCCATAATGAGAGTTAAGGCTTTTGGGTTTTTCACCAGTTAATGTGTAATCACTGATATGGTAAACTATCGCACTCAGTTTACGCCTGCGTACTTCCTGCGGGTCCAGTATGCGCAATGTGCCTGATGCGGCGTTGCGGGGGTTAGCCAGCGGTGCTAAACCCTGTGCCGCCCGTTGTTCATTATATTCCGCAAATACCTTTTTATGTATCACTACTTCTCCGCGTATCTCCACCTGCGTAATACCTTCTTTATCGAAATGCGCTGACAAGGGTAATGTGCGTATCATCTTTGCATTGATGGTAATCTCCTCTCCCATGATACCATCGCCGCGGGTGGCTGCACGAGTCAGCTTGCCATTTTCATATATCAATGATATGCTGGCACCATCGTATTTAGGTTCCACGCAATACTCAATATTATCTGTGCCTGCATAGTCCTTACAACGCTTATCCCAGTCGCGCAGGTCTTCAGCGTTGTACGTATTATCCAAACTGAGCATTGGCACCAGGTGGCTTACTGCGGGAAATTTTTCACTCAGTCCCATGGCTACACGTCGCGTGGGCGAGTCAGCAGTGATATGCTCAGGGTATTTATCTTCTAAATGTTTCAGTTGTTTAAACAACTTGTCGTATTCCTCATCGGCAAATACGGGTTCATCCTGCACATAGTATTTCCAGTCGGCATAGTTGATAATATCCCTGAGTGTTTCTATCTGCTCCAATCCATCAGCGGGGGTTGTCAATAATGCTTTGGCCTGGGCGTGCAGGCGTTTTTCATCTTCATTCGTGTACATAATGCAAAGAAAATACCTGTGAATATACTAACCGAAAATGTTTTCCCATTCGCCCGCGCCCTCACGAATCAACTCCGGAACACCCGACGTACAATCAACAACGGTAGAAGAAAGAATACTGCCATGCCCGGCATCAATCACTATATCTACCAGGTGGCCAAACTCATCGTGCATGATTTCGGGGTCTGTAAAGTACTCGACATCACCATCGGTAGGTAGTGATGTACTAAGTAAGGGGTTGCCCAACTGCTCTACTATCATCCTGCAAATATTATTATCCGGCACGCGGATACCTACGGTGTCTTTTTTCGTTTGAAGGAGTTTGGGTACTTGCTTACTGGCATTGAAAATAAACGTATAAGGGCCGGGCAGGGCCTTCTTCAGCATCCTGAATACAGGTGTGTCAATACTTTTGGTATAATCGGATATATGGCTGAGGTCGGAGCAAACGAATGAAAATTGTGCTTTCTTGGGGTCAATGCCTTTGATACGTGCTATGCGTTCTATAGCTGCAGGTTTGGTAATATCGCACCCTATACCGTATATCGTATCAGTAGGATAGATGATAACACCGCCTTTGCGCAGCGTATCAACTACTGTATCTATATTCCGTTGCTGCGGATTGTCAGGATGGATATGCAATAACATACCATAAAGTTACGAAAGGATATGTTGCTTTATGGCTTCCAGTGCTTTTTTTAACCTATTTGCGGGCGCTCCGCTTATATCAGCCCAGGGTATGCCGCTGTTCTGCACTATGTCACGGTATATATTGTAGAAATACCTGCGCTCTGCCGGTGAAGGATGTTCTCGCAACGGGTCATCCTCCCAGATAGTATCAATGTCTGTCAGCAGATACAAATCGTACAAACGGGTAGCGATGTTTTCTGTTACCCATCTGTTGCAATTGCCATAACGTGCGTTGCTCCATACCTGTATCACATTCAGGTCAGTATCACATATCAGCAATTGGTTGGCTTTTGTTACCAATTCATCTTCTGATTGCAACTGTCCTTTTGCTATATGCAACAGGTCGTGTTGCTCATAAGGCCGGCTCAAGTGTTCCAGGTAAGCACGGGCATACTCCGGTACCCAGACGGTGTTCAGTTCTTTTGCCAGTGCAGCAGATAGTGTGCTTTTCCCCGTTGACTCAGGTCCTATAACCACTATTTTCTTTATATCAGTCATGGCTCCTGTTGCAAGTAATACAATTTTCTCCACCTAAGGTAACCTGCCAGCGCTACAATAAATAATATAACCGTAAGCAATGCTGTGAGGGGAATCCCCTTGTATATCAGTA
>JACFNS010000428.1 GCA_019454705.1 Taibaiella sp.
GACAAACCCAGCGATTGCGTACCACCGAAATATCTGTGCGCGCTATCTGCATAGGGTGGCATATAACCCGGTGACTGTACCATATCCCAATCTCCGCCCGAACTGCCACCACCTACAAAATAAGGTTGCAATACTGCCCCAAACTCACCACGTACATACAAAAAACCGGTTCCTTTAGGCCCCAACATCCATTTATGTCCACAACTTGCATAGGTATCGCAACCCATATCGTGCAGGTCCAGGGGCAACATACCCGGCCCATGTGCACCATCTATACAGGAGTATATGCCTTTGTCTCGAGCGAGGCTACAGATTTCTTTTACTGGCAATATTTGCCCCTGGGTGCATGGTATATGCGGCACGGCAATTACCCTTGTCTTTTTCGTTATTAATGCCGCAATACGTTCCAGGGTTTCCGCCGCGGTAGGTGCCGGGGTAAACGTTTTTAAAACTATGCCATGCAATTTCTGCCTGTTAAGCCAGGGCAGTGCATTGCCCACATGCTCCTGGTCGGTAATGATAACTTCATCGCGTCGTTTGAGCGGCACACCCCAACAGGCGATATTGATACCTTCCGTTACATTATGCGTCAGCGCTATTTCATTTTTATTGCTGCCTGTAAAGGTGGCTATTGCGTTGATACAATCTTCGTATCCTCCATAATCCCCGTACTCATCACTTTTCATCATCCCTTGCCGCACCGCTTCTATTACAGGGTATGGCGATGGCCCCATCGTGCCATTGTTCAGGTATATCTTATCTTTTGTCAGGGGAAAGAGCTGGCGCACATTGCTCCAATAGCTTTCATCATCTTCACCAACTTTTTTGCCATTATTTTTTACCTGCAAGGCAGCTGCCATCACATCAAACTCACTGAGTGAACAGGCAGCTAATACGGACGCGGAACGTAAAAAGTTCCTTCTATTAAAATTCATAGGGGTAAGTTTGTAGGTACAATATAGTAAAAGAGAAAGAAAAAATTAATGATTTATCACCGGCTCCTGATCAACGCATACCCAAATCCGTCCACAAAGTTATCCGACAGCCTCAAAGTGTCATTATATATGCCCTCTACCTTCCACTGCACAATACCGGCTATTACATAAATGTTATTGCCGGTAAATATGTCGCGGGTCTCCTCCCATGTATAAGGCGCCTCTTCTGTTTTGCCTTCTTTTTCCGTAATAAGTTTTCCGGATTTTGTCAGAGTATAATAAGTACTATCGAACCTATTCATCTGGTCGCCGGCAATGCCGCCGGTTGAATAGATAAGCTGCCACCTCTGCCCCGTGATATGTTTCTTAATAGTATCCAGGGGTTTGTCGTACAGTGCAATGGTTGAAACAGGTACAAATACTTCTTCAGCAACCGGCGAGGATTGTATTTTCTTACTGCTGTTACAGGCAAATAAATACAATACTGTTGTGAGCAGCAGGAACGTAACGGCTTTAATTAATTTCATATCAGGTTGTTATCAGGACAAAAGTAATAAAATCAACCTGCCTTATCCCCCAAAACGCGGATGGTATTTTTCCAACGTCTGCCTCAGGTACGACCTGTCCAGGTGAGTATAGATTTCCGTCGTGGTGATGCTTTTATGTCCCAGCATCTCCTGTACGGCACGCAGGTCGGCCCCGGCTTCTACCAGGTGCGTGGCAAAAGAATGCCTGAGCGTATGCGGGTGGATATTTTTCCTGATGCCGCTTTTAGCTACTAGGTCTTTGAGGATCATAAAGACCATCACCCTGGATAACTGCCCTCCCCGCCTGTTCAGGAATAACACATCTTCACTACCTTTTTTTATTACCGGGAGGTGTACACGCACATGCTCCTTATAGAGTTTGATATGCTTTACCGCCTCGCCACCAATGGGTACCAGTCTTTCTTTATTGCCTTTGCCCACTACCCTTACAAAGCCCACGTCCAGGTACATGTTCGACATCAACAACCCCGTCAGTTCGCTTACACGCAGCCCGCAGCTATACATAGTTTCCAGCATGGCGCGGTTACGCATGCCTTCGGGCTTACTATGGTCTATAGCTGCAAACAGTTGTTCAATCTCTTCTAATGCAAGGTGCGTGGGTAATGCCCTTTTTAGTTTTGGTGCTTCCAGCAGCATGGTAGGGTCTTCCTTTATCGCCTCTTCCAGCAACAGATAACGGAAGAAGGATTTGATGCCACTGATGACGCGTGCCTGTGTATTGGCAGTCAGTTCCAGTTCGTTAATATGTGCCAGGAAAGATTGCAGATGCTGTAATTTGATAGTAGCAATGCCGGTACTGCTGTACTGGTTATACATGTACTCGCCCAGCATTTCTACATCATGCAGGTAGGCCTGTACGGTATTGTCCGACATGGAACGCTCCAACTGCAGGTAGGCTTTAAAGCCTTTCAGGTAGGCAGGCCATACCGTATATTCCTTACTCATTTCTCATCTTGTCCAGCAATTCCCCTATCTGCCGGGCTTCTTCTTTGGTTACATTATTGCTCAGCAACTTAAAAAACGGATCAATATGAGGGTCTAAAGTATCCAGCATATCAAGGCCTTTTTGTGTAATAGCAATAT
>JACFNS010000429.1 GCA_019454705.1 Taibaiella sp.
CCAGTCTATTTTTACAGGATTGTGCTGCGCTTCGCTAAACGGTACGTATTGTTTTACCGTTTGTTTGTTGGCGAAATCAACACGGAGTTTTTCGTATTCTTTATTTACTTCAGCCAGGAAGGCCTGCTTATTCTCTTTGTTCAACAAGCTGCCTGCTACTGTAACGCTGCGGCTGGCATCCAATACATGCACTACGCCGTTGTCATAGCCGCCGGCTATCTTTACTGCTGTATGTATGCGCGAGGTAGTAGCCCCGCCTATCAGCAACGGCTGCTTCATATTCCGGCGCTTCATCTCTTTGGCTACATGTACCATTTCATCCAGCGACGGGGTTATCAGCCCGCTGAGCCCTATGATGTCAGCTTTCTCTTTTTCCGCAGTGTCTAATATTTTATCGGCGGGTACCATCACACCCAGGTCTATTACATCGTAGCCATTGCAACCCAGCACTACACCCACAATGTTTTTGCCTATATCATGCACATCACCTTTTACCGTAGCCAGTAGTATTTTAGCAGCGCCGGCCTGCTCTTCGTTATGTGTGCCGGCTTTTTCATGTGCCAGGCGGCGTTCTTCTTTTTCAGCCTCAATATATGGTGTCAGTATGGCCACGCTCTTCTTCATCACGCGCGCACTTTTTACCACCTGTGGCAAAAACATTTTACCGCTGCCAAACAGGTCGCCCACTACATTCATGCCATCCATCAAGGGGCCTTCTATCACTTCCAGGGGAGTGGGATATTTCTGCCTGGCCTCTTCAGTATCAGTATCAATATAATCCGTTATGCCGTGTACAAGAGAGTGTTTCAGGCGCTCTTCTACCGGAGTGTTGCGCCATTCGTCAGTTTTCTTCTCTTGCTTGTCTTTGGCCTTCACTGTCTCCGCAAAAGCTATCAACTTTTCAGTAGCCTCATCGTTCCGGTTCAGTATCACATCTTCGCATAATTCCTTTAGTTCAGGTTCTATGTCGTCATATATCTGCAGTTGCCCCGCATTTACTATGCCCATATCCATACCAGCCCTGATGGCATGGTAGAGAAACACGCTGTGCATAGCCTCGCGCACCACATCATTGCCCCTGAATGAGAATGATACGTTACTTACGCCCCCGCTTACTTTCACCAACGGCATCTTTTGCTTGATAATGCGTGTGGCTTCAATAAATTCCAGCGCATAACCATTATGCTCTTCTATACCGGTAGCTACTGCAAATATGTTGGGGTCGAATATTATATCCTCTGGGTGAAAGCCAACCTCTCCGGTAAGTATCTTATAGGCCCGCTCGCAAATATCCACACGGCGTTGCAGGTTGTCGGCCTGGCCTTGTTCGTCAAAAGCCATGACTACAACAGAAGCGCCGAAATTCTTACATATACGTGCCTGCTCTATAAATTTCTCTTCACCTTCCTTCAGCGATATCGAGTTCACGATACATTTACCCTGTATACACTTGAGTCCTGCGTGTATAATCTCGAACTTCGAGGAGTCGAGCATAATTGGGATTTTAGCTATATCGGGCTCGGCCTGTAGCAGGTTGATGAACTTTGTCATCACCTTAACACCATCCAGCATGGCATCGTCCATATTTACGTCCAGCACCTGGGCACCACTTTCCACCTGTTGGCGGGCGACAGATAATGCTTCTTCGTACTTCTCTTCCCTGATAAGCCTTGCAAACTTTTTAGAACCGGTGACGTTGGTACGTTCCCCTACGTTTACAAAGTTGGTTTCAGGGCGAATGACCAGCGGTTCCAACCCGCTTAGTCTTAAATATGGCCTTCTGTCTGACATGTGTGTTATGAATATTGCGTGCAAAGGTAATAAGTACGGGGCTTTATATGAAGTTGAATATTAAGTGACAACAGACACTGGCACTATTATTGTTTAAGATTTATAAAAATATTAAGGTAAATAATAGACAAAATGTTAGAAACAGTGCTTAAATTACATTAACGCCATGTAAATAAATAATATATAGATTGACACTGCTATTATATAAAGTGCAGTGCTATGCTTTCAACATAACTTAGAGGGACATATGGAAAACCGGATTATTGAACAGGTATTAATTGACCTGGAGGATTACGCCTTGATACTGCTGAATGCAGAAGGCAAAATAGTATCGTGGAACAGCGGTGCTGAAAGAACGAAAGGTTATTCTGAACAAGAGGTAAAAGGGAAAGATTTCGAAATTTTTTACAGTGACGAAGACAGACAAGAGGGTATTCCTGCCCGGCTGCTGGAAGAAGCATGGGAAAACGGACGCGCGCAGTTTGAAGGCTGGAGTGTGGGTAAGGATGAGGACAGGTTTTGGGCAAGTATAATAGTTAAGGCTATAAAGGATGAAGAAGACAAAGTAATAGGTTATCTGCAAATTACGCGCGATTTATCTGAAAGAATAGCTGCGGAGCGGACTATAAATGACTACGAGTCGGACTTGCAGGAAATGGCCCAGAAATCACAGAAACTGAGAAATATTTACCAGGTCTTTATTTCAGAGATAGAAGATTACGCTATTACTATGCTGGATGAGAGTGGTTTCATAGTAGATTGGAACCCCGG
>JACFNS010000430.1 GCA_019454705.1 Taibaiella sp.
GTCACTGCTTATTAGGGGGAAAGATGACTTTTGTCATTAAATATAAAATCGTCCTCGTTTGTAACGAGGATGCAGTGGTAAGGCGTTTGTAACGCCGGTCTCTCCACCCAATGGTTTAAGTCTTTTCGACTTAAATCACCAATAAAGACGCAGGACTCTGTCCGGCAACTAAGTACCTAAGCTGACTGTACCCACACAACTATTGGGGATACTTTTTTTGATATTATGCAATAATTTGCGTATATTTGACATAGTAAATACAAATGGATTTATCCGCTCCCGGCTATCCGTGAGTGTAATAAACCGCCACCCGCCACAAAACCATCCCCATGCAACCCAACCCCACATACCACCCATCCTCTTCCAAAATCTTTTTTCATTTTTATGGAATCATTTATGGAACAATTTGCCGCCACAGATCGAAAAACACAAAAAAATGGCAACCCTTTGGAAACAGTTTACCAACCGCGTGAAAAAGGAAAAAATGGCTACACTTTGGCAACACTCTTACCCAACCGCATGAAAACAGAAAAAATGGGAACAAAATGGAACAATTTACCAACCAATTATATATCAACCATTTACAAAGCATCCAAACATGAAAACCACCACATTTCTCTCATTTTCGGGAACAAATTTTGTTCCCACAGCACAAAAGTCCCCGGCAAGGGTCCCGATAACTATCGGGATAGGGTCTGCTCGCACATAACAAGCACATTACCGCATTGCCGCATTAGCACATTATTAATAGGTTTTGAATTTTTACTTTTCCTTACATACCCCTCAACCACCACTTTCGTATATTTAAACCGGAAAAGGCGCTTATGCTGAGACAGACCCAACAACAGAAACTATTACAAAAACTCTCCCCGCAGCAGATTCAACTGATGAAACTGCTGCAGATACCTACTGCCAACCTGGAAGAACGCATCAAAGAAGAGATGGAAGAAAACCCCGCCCTGGAGCTGGGTAGCGAGGCTAATGATGATGAATATAACCTGGACGGTGACAAGGAAGATGAATACGAAGCCGATGATGTAGAACTGAGCAGCGACGACTCGGAAAATATAGACCTGGACGACTTTCTGAGGGGCGAAGACGAGGGCGGCGGCGACTATAATGCCGACTATTACACAGGGCAGGAAAATGAGCGCCCCGAAAGCCCTGTGCGCGTAGAAACCAGCTTTCACGACCACCTGCTGAACCAGCTGAGCATGCTGGGCCTCGATGAGCACCTGCAGGCCATTGCAGAGCAGGTAATAGGCAGCCTGGACGAAGATGGCTACCTGCGCCGCGACCCGCTGGCACTGGTTGACGATTTGGCATTTGGCCAGAATATTCAGACTGACGAGGCCGAAGTGCTGGAGGTAGTAGGTATGATACAGCAGTTTGACCCTCCCGGTGTGGCAGCCCACAACCTGGAGGAATGCCTGCGTTTGCAACTGGAGCGCATACAGCCCCGTACCAAACCGGTGACTGCCGCCATCAAGGTAATAGATAAGTACTTCAATGAGTTCATCAAGAAGCACTACGATAAAATACAGAAGCACCTGGACCTGGATAACGAGGAGTTCAAAGAGGTCATCAACCTGATACTGAAGCTGAACCCCAAGCCCGGCTCTGCATTTGCTATAGTCAACAAGGCGGAGAGTTATATCCTGCCGGACTTTTTTGTGTACAACAACAACGGCAAGCTGGAGCTCTCGCTCAACGCCCGCAACGCGCCCGAACTGCGTGTGTCAGAAGGGTACAGGGAGATGATGCAGGCATACGACCGTGGTGATAAAAAAGACAAGCGGCAGAAGGAAGCGCTGATGTTCATCAAGCAAAAGCTGGACAGCGCCAAATGGTTTATAGATGCCATCAAACAGCGCCAGCACACCCTGCTGCAAACCATGCAGGCTATTATCGGCTTCCAGCAGCAGTTCTTCCTCACGGGTGATGAAACCACCCTGCGCCCGATGATATTAAAAGACATAGCCGAGATAACCGGGCTGGATGTATCTACCGTATCGCGCGTGGCCAATAGTAAATATGTGCAGACTGAGTTCGGCACCTACAAATTGAAATACTTCTTCTCAGAAGCATTGAAAAACGATGACGGTGAAGAAGTATCTACCCGCGAGGTGAAAAATATTCTCAACGACATCATTAAAAACGAAAACAAACGCAAGCCCTACAGCGACGAGAAACTGACTAGTATGCTGCAGGAAAAGGGCTATAACATAGCACGCCGTACAGTAGCCAAGTACCGCGAGCAGCTCAACATTCCTGTAGCGCGCCTGCGCAAGGAATTGTAAAAAACCATGAAGTTCTTTTATTTTTTGTCAGCCATCATTTTGGCGGTAGCGTCCAACGCGTCGTAAAACTCTTCGCCGTAGGCACGCACCAGCGGCCCTTTCAGAAACTGGTAAACAGGCACTTTCAGCTTGCGGCCCAGCTTGCAGGCGGGTGCGCACAGCACTTTGCGTGGCGCATAGTTCAGCGCTTCAAAGTCTTTGCTCTTCTTTACCCTTATGGGATACAGGTGGCAGCTTAT
>JACFNS010000431.1 GCA_019454705.1 Taibaiella sp.
TATACCACCACCTATCTGGAAGAATCCTACTCCCTTGCCGGCAGAGTTGTTGCGGTACCAGTCGCTGAGCCATACCATGTATTCTATACCGCTCTTCATAGTTGATGCTTTTAACTCTCCTTTGATACAATAGGATGCGAAAATGTTGCCCATAGTGCTGTCTTCCCAGCCCGGCACGATGATGGGCAGGTTCTTTTCCGCGGCTGCTATCATCCAGCTATGTGTGGGGTCTATTTCATAATCCGGCTTCATTACCTCGCTCAGCAGCAGTTTGTACATATATTCATGCGGAAAGTAACGCTCCCCTTTCTCTTCAGCGTCTTTCCATATTTTGTATATATGCCTTTGAATACGGCGGAAGGCTTCTTCTTCGGGTATGCAGGTGTCTGTTACGCGGTTAAAGCCGTTCTCCAGCAAATCCCATTCTTCCTGCGGGCTCAGGTCGCGGTAGTTGGGTACCCGCTTATAATGGGTATGCGCTACCAGGTTCATGATGTCTTCTTCCAGGTTAGCACCTGTACACGAGATGATGTGCACTTTATCCTGGCGTATCATTTCCGCCAGTGAGATACCTAATTCGGCTGTACTCATGGCACCGGCAAGCGATATCAGCATCTTGCCGTTTTCCAGCAAGTGCGTCTCGTAACCTTTAGCTGCATCTACCAATGCGGCTGCATTAAAGTGACGGTAATGATGTTGTATAAACTGAGAAACAGGACCTTTATTCATTCTATTGAGTTTTGTAAATGTGTTTTAATAAAGCAGAGACGCCTTGTATGAAAGCGTCTCTGTGATTTTTAAATTTTTGTTCTTTATCAGGCTACAGGCGCTTGTGCCAGTTTGTTTTTGATAGCCTCTGTTGTCAGCGATTTCGGACGTTCTATCGGGAAGCCCAGCGCCCTGTCCCAGCACAGGCTGGCCAGCACACCCAATGCGCGCGATACGCCAAACAGTACTGTGTAGAACTCTTCTTCCACCAGGCCAAAGTGTTTCAACAATGCACCTGAATGTGCATCTACGTTTGGCCATGGGTTTTTAATCTTACCGGTAGCTTCCAGTATAGCAGGCGCTACTTCATACACGTTCCATACGGTTTGTACCATGGGCGAGTCGGGGCAATGCTTTTTGGCAAATTCCATCTGAGCTGTGAAACGCGGATCTGTTTTGCGCAATACTGCATGTCCGTAACCCGGCACTACTTTACCTTCGCTCAATGTCTTTTTGATGTAATCAGCTATCTGCTCTTTGGTAGGTTGTTCTGTACCCAGTTCAGCGCACATTTCTTCTATCCATACTATCACTTCCTGGTTAGCCAGTCCGTGCAAAGGGCCTGCCAGGCCGGTCATACCTGCGCAGAATGATAAATACGGGTCGCTAAGCGCACTGCCCACCAGGTGGGTAGCGTGTGCCGATACGTTGCCGCCTTCGTGGTCAGCATGTATGGTCATATACAGGCGCATCAGTGCCCAGAAACGTTTATCTTCAAAGCCCAGCATATGTGCGAAGTTGGCTGCCCAATCCAGCATGCCATCAGGCTGTATATGGTCGCCGCCTTTATACTTGCGACGATAGATGTAAGCTGCAACACGAGGCAGGCGTGCTATCAGTGTCATAGCATCTTCGTAGGTATAGTCCCAGTATTCTTTTTTGCTGATACCTTCCCTGTATGCTTTCGCAAATTTCGATTCAGTTTGCAATGCCAGTACGGCTACGCAAAACTGTGTCATAGGGTGCGTACTTACAGGCAACGCCTCGATAGTAGAAAATACATGATTAGGGACGTGAGAACGGCGTGCAAATACAGCAGATAAATGTTCAACATCCTCTTTGCTCGGCATTTCGCCTACCAACATCAGGTGAAACAATCCTTCAGGCAATGGCTCAATTCCACCCTCGGCACGTGGGAGTTGTTCACGCAATTCCGGTATTGAGTAACCGCGAAAACGTATTCCTTCTTCAGCATCCAGTAATGATGTTTCTGTAATCAGGCCCGGAATGCCGCGCATACCCTGGTATGCTTGTGCTATTGTTACTTCGCCAAGCTTGACATTGCCGTGTTTCGCCAATATGTCCTTTATCTCCGCCGATGTGATATCAGCTTTCTCTTTAAAACGGTCTTTGATGTACCCCATAAGATTATCTTAGAACTAATATATATAAAAAATGTATAAATTATTATTCGGGAAAAACAAATGTACGAAATGAATGCCAAGTAGAAAAAAACGAAGTATTATTCTTTGTTTAACAGTTACTATACAAGGTTACAGCGATTGCTTTCCAAAAAATATTGATTGGTAACAAATAATTTATTAGGCACTTTGGATATATATATCTACCTTTGATGCTTAATTTAATAAATAATGCAAGAAGGAACAGTAAAATTCTTTAATGAATCAAAAGGTTTTGGTTTCATTAAACCCGCTGACGGCGGAAAAGACATCTTCGTACACGTATCAGGCTTGAAAAGCGATATCTACGAGAACGACAAAGTTCAGTACGAAGTTGAAGAAGGTAAAAAAGGATTAAACGCA
>JACFNS010000432.1 GCA_019454705.1 Taibaiella sp.
TAAAGGTCAGCGTTTCTCCTGTACAGATCGGAGCGTTGGTGATGCCTCCAAAATTAGCAGGGCGAGGTTTGACCACTACAGTTACCGTATCTCTTGAAACACAGTTGCCGTTACCGGCGTACAAAACATAGTCACCTGACATGGCCACAGTAGAAGCGGGCAGTACAGGGTTTTGTGTATTTGAACTAAAGCCATTAGGCCCTGTCCAGTTATAGTTATTACCTGTTCCATTAGCAGTACCGAAGAGTTTTAAAGTATCATCGGCACACAAGGGAGTATTGCCGGTAGCAGTTGTTCCTGTTGGGCCGGTGCCAGCATTCACTACCACAGTTGTTGTGTCTTTTATCCTGCACCCGAAAATATAAGCTGTTACAATATAGTCTCCACCATCGGCCGGCAAAGGATTGAGCTTGACAGGATTTTGTAAACCTGAAGTAAAATTGTTTGGGCCGGTCCACATGTAGCTAACTCCTGAAGTAGCACTGGAAGCAGTTAGCTTCAGGGTATCGTTGGCGCAAAGGGGGCCATTATTATTAGCCACGGGTTTTGCAGGCATAATATTTCCAATGGATATATTCTTACCATTATCAGATGATATTCTTGAGGGGTTGGAAGCAATAATACGTATGCGGTAGCCACCACCGGGTGTAATAGTTGAGGGTACTACCCAACTCATTATTCCCGCAGTATCAGAGTGTACCGTATCTATAACAGTTGGCGAAGCGAAGCTGCCTGATGCGTTGGAAAGTTGTGCAGTGAAGATATTCCCGCTTTTGAACTTTTTGCTTACGCTGTAATTGAATTGCAGCGTATCGCCTGCACACAATAATGTATCGTTAAATGGTTGTTTTATGGAAACCGTAGTATCTCCGCTGAAAGCAAAATTGAAAGTTGTACCGTTACCGATACCATTAATATGCTGTACACGAATTGAATCTACACCCACCGAGGAAATAATATCCAACTGTCCGTTGGACGCGGCTGCACCATTATTAGAAGCAGTAGTAGTAGTTATGTCGCCTGACACTATCACGCAGTTTCCGGCCGTACAACTGCCTGTATAAGAGCTGAGGTTACTAGTGGAAAGATTGTACTTGGTACCATTTATATAGATGCTAATAACCTCACCAATATTCATAGCGGTCATTACAATGCGGAATTCTGACACAGGTGTAGAGAACGCATACATGTATCCGCTCGTATTATTAGAGTTGCCCACCCAATACGGGCCTATACCGCAATAAGTGGTAGAACTCGCACTGTTCAGCCCGGTGACAGTTACACTGTTGCCATTAATTGTTTGTGTACCACTGGTATGTGTTACCGACCACAGTGTTTGTGAAAATGCAATGTTGCCTGTAATCAACAGTAGGGAGAGCAGGAGAAACTTTTTCATCAGATATCGTTTACCATATAAATGTATTAAAAAAACAAACGAATTGGTACGTTCAAACCAGGGACATTAGTATTTTCATCATAATTTAAAGTACCTTTTAATTATGGTCAGAATTGTCCTCATCTTATTGATTTTACAGCTACCCGCCTTACTAAATGCACAACCATTTATACAGATACTTGGTGTAGCACAGGACGGGGGCTATCCGCATATAGGTTGCAAAAAAAAATGCTGTACACAAGCATGGTCTGATCCTGCCAACAAAAAATATGTGGTTTCATTTGCCGTGGTAGACCCGGAAACCAGGCAATGGTGGCTATTTGAAGCTACACCTGATATAAAAAACCAATTGCAATACTTCAACGAATTGACGGGTGGTTCTTATAAATACCTGCCCGATGGCATATTCATTACCCATGCGCATATAGGGCATTACACAGGCCTAATGCAACTGGGCAGGGAGGCATTGGGCGCAAAAAATGTACCTGTTTACGTATTACCTAAAATGAAATCCTTCCTGGAAAACAACGGACCCTGGCAGCAGTTAGTAAGATTACAGAATATAAAAATAGAACCTATACAACCCAATTCAATTACAGGCCTTAACAGCAATACCCGGGTGCAGGCGTTTACAGTGCCTCACAGGGACGAATATTCTGAAACCTCAGGCTTTACCATTATTGCAGGTAAGAAGAAATATCTCTTCGTACCGGATATAGACAAATGGAGTAAATGGGATAAGAACATTATTAAGGAAGTAAGCAAAGTGGACATTGCCCTGTTGGATGCCACTTTTTACAGTGCAGATGAATTGCCCGGCAGGCGCATGGAAGAAGTGCCACACCCTTTTGTTGCGGAAACGATGGAACTATTCTCAAAAGAAAGTGAATCAACAAAAGCCAAAATTCATTTCATACACATGAACCATACCAACCCGTTGCTGAGGGATGAAGAACAACGAAAAAAAGTAATGCAGGCCGGTTACAATATTGCAGTACAGGGTATGAAACTATAAAAGGGAGGAACAAATTTTTACATCTGCTCCGCCCTTGTACAATTTCTCAAAATAATTATTGATTAACCCTGGTTGGGGCGCGGGCCACGCGGGCTAAAACGCCTGCCGGGCTGCCTG
>JACFNS010000433.1 GCA_019454705.1 Taibaiella sp.
CCATCTTCTGTATATTTTCGATAGTCAGCTCGCGTGCGGATGTCTTCACGAAGTTCTTCATCACCCGCTTGGCCAGTTCTATATCTATTTCTTTCTTATTCAGCGTAGCCTGTGCAAACAGGGCTATCATAGCGCCTTCCAGTTCACGCACGTTACTTTGTACATTATACGCTACATACTTCACTACCTCTTCCGGCATTACCAGTCCCTCATGGCGCATCTTCATTTCCAGTATCGCCTGGCGCGTTTCAAAGTCAGGCGGTTGAATATCTGCATTCAGTCCCCAACGGAAACGGCTCAACAACCTTTCCTGCATACCCTCCAGGTCTTTTGGCGGAGTATCACTGGTCAGTACTATTTGTTTACCGCTCTGGTGCAGGTGATTGAATATTGCGAAAAAAACATCCTGTGTCTTTGCAGCGGGAACAAACAAGTGTATATCGTCCAGTATCAGTACGTCTATCAGTTGGTAGAAGTTGATAAAGTCATTTATCTCGTTGTTCTTAGAGTGGTCTATAAACTGGTTGATGAACTTCTCCGCACTTACGTACAGTACAGTTTTATTGGGATGCAACCTGCGCACCTCATTGCCTATCGCCTGTACCAGGTGTGTTTTGCCCCAACCCACTCCGCCAAATATAACCAGCGGGTTAAAAGAAGTAGCCCCGGGTTTTTGCGCTACGTGCATACCTGCCGAGCGTGCCACCCTGTTGCAATCACCCTCTACATAATTATCAAATACATAGTTACTGTTCAGTTGCGGGTCTACCTGCATCCTCTTCAGCCCGGGTATGGCATAAGGTGTTTTTATATTTGTGGGGTCGTCCCATTTAAGGGGCATATCCACGTAGTTATTATCCTTAGGAGGGGTATTGCGTATACCACCAGGCATATTTACCGATGCCTGGTTACGCTGCGTGCCACCGCCGTCCATCACTATGCGGTACTCCAGCCTGCCTTCTTTACCTAAAATACGTTTGATGGTTTTGCCCAGCAGCTCTACATAGTGTTCTTCCAACCACTCGTAAAAAAACTGGCTGGGCACCTGCAGGGTGAGTATATTGCTTTGCAGCGCCACCGCTTTTATCGGTTCGAACCAGGTTTGGAATGTGCGCCAGTTTACATTATCCTTTATGATTTCAACACACCTGCCCCAAACGGCTTCTGCATCGTTGTGCGGCATGTTGTCGGAGTAGGAATTGTAAATGTCTTTAGTCATATTAAGGCAACCAGTTCAATCTATTTTTATTCTAAATCACGCGTTTCAAAAAACTACAAGGGACGGCAATTCTACCAGTCATCACTTTGTATGCCGGCCACTTATTCTACTGCACACCCGTTCTCTTTTTTTTGAAACTTTTTTACTGCATATCAGAGACCACTCAACACCTGGCAATCACGCTCAACTATTATTCTGAAGCAGGAGGACGAAATTGCTAACATTTTGTTGAAAAAACAAATCCAGCTTCGCTTGTTTATGTAAAAACATTTACAGAATGAATAAAGAAAAAAAATCCCCCTGTATTTACCGCTATTTCAGTTTTTTTCACCTCAGCCTTGCTTTTTTATGAAAAACATTCACTATATTATTATAATGACAAAAAAAATACATTGCGACATGTTTTTTGATTATAAAAAATCAAGGTTTTTGTTATTCATTCACTGTTGCGTCTGTATCAATGCTCATTACCAACAAGTTACAGATACGAGGTACAGATTATAACCTATACCAGTATAGCATGATGACTGGGGTTAACAAGGGGTTATACATTCTGTTTACTTATTTTTGCAAATATGGCCAGGAATAAGACACGCGTTTACATCAGAGAGTTAATTGTATCACCTATTAAGGAATTTTTTCACGATAGCAGGGCGGTAGGTATTACACTTATATGTTGCACCGTTGTTTCTATGGTTATCAGCAATACCTCTGCCGGGGCGGGGTATCTCGCCTTCTGGAATATGGAGCTGCATATGCCTGCGCCCAATGTACACATACCGCATACCCCCCTTCACTTAGTCAACGATTTTCTGATGGCGTTTTTCTTCCTGTTGGTGGGCGTGGAAATAAAACGGGAATTGCTGGTTGGTGAATTATCCTCTGTCCGGAAATCATTACTGCCCATCATAGCCGCCATAGGTGGTATGGCGGTGCCCGCACTGATATATATATTATGGACTGGGGGCAATCCCATACTCAGCAAGGGATGGGGCATACCCATGGCTACAGATATTGCCTTTTCGTTAGGTGTACTATCTATGTTAGGGAAGCGGGTACCTTTTTCGTTACGGGTATTCCTGATGGCATTAGCCATTATCGACGACCTGGGCGGCATTCTTACCATCGCCATCTTCTATGCTGAAAAGATTGACACAACTTACCTGTTTATGGCGGGTGGTATGTTATTTATTCTGGCTATGCTCAACCTGCTGAAGGTAAAAAGGTATTTCATATATATGCTACTGGGCATATTCTTATGGTATTTCTTTTACAACTCAG
>JACFNS010000434.1 GCA_019454705.1 Taibaiella sp.
AACAGGAGGTTTGGCTGAAAACGCTGGAGCGTTTGCGGCTCGAAAACCTGTTGCTGAAAAACAGGCTGATAGAGGTAATCCGCAAGGATATAAGCAAGGAGCAACTGGAAAAAGCGGAATTTTTCCAGGGTTTGTTCCTGGATAAAGATACAGTAATAGCCCTGCTCAGGCGGGATATAGCCCGTATGGCTGCCCGGATAGTGCCCGTACTGCCTGAAAGAAACGGATATATGGCCGAGCGCAATAAGCTCAGGGAAGATATTTATCGTATGGAGATGGAATTTTCTGCAGTTAAAGACCAGTTCAACCGCTTTGTAGCGGATATTTCATCTTCTTAGTTCAACAGGTTCTGCAGCTTTTTCTCGTTCAGTATTATAATATCACCCTTCACAATATCAATCAGCTTTTCGTCTTTAAAATCGCTCAGCGTGCGTATGACCGATTCTTTGGCTGTGCCTACGATATTGGCCAGGTTCTCACGGCTGATATCAATGGATATCGGCTTGGCCGGGTCTTCGGGCTGGTATTTCCTGTATAGCTCCAGGACGGTATCGGCCACGCGTTTGCGCAGGCTGTTGTAGGCCAGTTTTAAGAGTTGTTCTTCTTTGTCTGCCACATTATTGGCCAGCAGTTGTATAAACTTCAGCATCACGTGGCGGTTGTTGTTCACCAGGTTTTCAAAATCTTCTTTGGGCACCAGCGCTACCTCTGTTTCTTCCAGCGCCTCGGCCGACTCTTTATACAGTGAGTTTTCCAGCAAGGCGTTATAGCCAAAGAAATTGCCTTCACTATATATATTGGTCACAAATTCCTTGCCGTCGTCGTTGGTTTTGTATGTTTTTACTTTGCCTCTTTCTATATAATACAGGCGGTGTGGCCTGGAGCCCTCGCTGTAAATGGTTTCTTTCTTTTTGTAGATGTTGGTGCTGCGCAGCTCAGTCAGTTCTTTCAGCAGGTCTTTGCCGTTTGCAGTGCTTATGAGTGTTTGCACACCACTTATATCGGCAGGTATATCTCTCTTCAGCAGTTCCGCTTTTTTCAGCCTGCTTTCTATTGCGTTCAGCAACTCAGTGCTGTTAAATGGTTTGGTGATATAATCGTCCGCCCCCAGTTCCATACCTTTCCTCACCTCGGCGCGCTCGGCTTTTGCTGTCAGGAATATAAAAGGGATATTAGTGGTGTCTTTGTTTTTCTGTAGCATGTGTATCACGCCATAGCCATCCAGTACGGGCATCATGATGTCGCAGATGATAAGGTCAGGTTTCTGCTGTACAGCCAGTGTAACACCGGCCTGCCCGTCGGGTGCGGTAAGTACTTTATAGTTGGCAAGTTCCAGTATTTCTGCAAGGTTTTCACGTATCTCTGTGTTATCCTCTATTAATAATATCGTTTTCATTATCTAGTTTATTCAAGTCAAAAGTAATAATAAACTCTGTACCATTATTTAGTGCGCTGTTACATACAATGTTTCCGTTCATCAGTTCAGCATACTTAGCTACAATGTGCAGCCCCAGGCCTGTACCCTGTATATTGGTCACGTTGCTTCCCCTGAAAAAACGGCTGAACAGGTGTTGTTTATCTTCATCGGATATGCCCATGCCATGGTCGCGCACAGCCAGCACCAGTTGCCCGGGTTTGTGTACGCAGTTGATTTCTATGGACGAATGTTCAGGCGAAAATTTGATGGCGTTAGACAAGAGGTTCATCACAATATGCCGCACCAGCGACGGTTCCAGCATGACTGTTCCATCTCCCGCATGGTCATACATCACTATTTGCCCCGGCTTCAGTATGGTTTGCATCTCGTTGATGATAGCCTCAATTAGCTCTTTAATATTGAACTCCGTGATGCGCAACTGTATTTTTCCTTCTTCAATCTTGCCTACCGAAAGAAAATCATTCAAGATGTCATTCAGCATGTTTACTGAAGACACGATGCGTGCTACGTGTTTGTCACGGTTACCCTGTTCTTCCGTTTTCTGGTAGCGCGATACCAGGTAAGCCGAGGAAAGTATTGTGCTGAGCGGAGTGCGGAATTCGTGAGATGCGATAGACACAAACCTTGACTTCAGTTCGTTCAATTCTTTCTCTTTTTCCAATGCTTCCGATAGCGAACGCGTGCGGTCTTTTACTTTTTGTTCCAGCTGGGCATTCAGTTCTTTCAGCGCCTGTTCCGACTCCTTGCGGATGGTGATATCATTGATGAATGCAATTGCGAATTTTCCGGTAGGCGTTTCATAGCTGCTGATGCTCACTTCTACGGGAAATTCTGTTCCGTCTTTTTTTATGGCATACAGGTCCATACCTACACCCATAGGCCGGCTCTGGCTTTTCTTATTCAGGAAAGTATCCCTATGTCCTACATGTTTGTCTCTGAAACGTTGGGGTATAAGCAATTCTATAGTATTGCCTTTCAGTTCATTAAGGCTATAGCCAAACTGCTTGATTGCGAAGTCGTTAGCTAATTCTATTTTACCGTATTGGTTGACAATGA
>JACFNS010000435.1 GCA_019454705.1 Taibaiella sp.
ATTAATACCTTTTTTATATTCATGCGTATATTATTGGGAACCTGCAAATTTGCTGTAAAACTAATACATGAGCGGTTGTTTATACAACTTATCAGATTAATAAAAACCAATCATTTTTAAGATGACTGCCGGGTGTACTACTTAATATGGTATTTGTTATCTTGTTTAGGTTAAAAAGATACTGTAACAATAAAAGACCTCATTATGTTAAAAGTTGGAGACGAATTCCGCCATGTGTACCGTTATTCACAAGATGATGTAGACACTTTCGCTCGTGTAAGCGGCGACACCAATCCCCTGCATATAGACCCGCAAGCCGGCAAAGACAGCATGTTTGGCCGCAACATCATACATGGTTTTCTTGGTGCTTCAGTGTTCACCAAAATATTCGGAGCACTGTGGTATGCCGATGGCCATGTATATATGAGCCAGAGTATGAAATGGTTGAAGCCTATGTTTGTAGATACAGACTACGAGGCTGTAGTAACTGTAAAAGAAATATACCCTGAAAAAAACAGGATACTGTATGACTGTGCAGTGTACGAGGCGGGCACACAAAATCAAACTATTGCGGGCGAAGCCCTGCTGCTGAACAAGAAGCAGTATGTATGGTAGGTTACCCCGTTATTTTATAAGAAAATCCCCGCTATAATCAGCGGGGATTTTTTGTTTCAATTTACCGTTAGAATTATTTAAGAATCGTTACAGGCTGTACGCTTCTGTTAGGGCCCGATTGCACTATGCAGTAATACATACCCGCTGATAATCCGGATATATCAAGGCTGCAGCTTAACTGCATAGCATCGTATGATTGACTCAAAATCACCTGTCCTGTTACTGAAATTAGCTGTACATCTACACCACCTTCATTAAAGTCTTTACCCCAGTTAATGTTCAATATCTTATCAGCAGGGTTGGGATAAACCAATACATCTGTATTACCGGCAACTTTTTCGGTGATACCTACCTTAAAGTCCTGCTTGTAAAATATCAGCCCACCCAATACGTTGCCCAGTACCAATTCGTGAAGGTTCGTGTTATCTGCGTCCAGGTTAGCAAATGCGGGCGCTATGCGTTTATGCCCTCTGATGTATGAATATGATGAATCTATCATTGTGTACTTTGCAGGATTTGCCCCGCTTTGAAAACCGTCGTAACGGTACAAGCTACCCCAGTTGGTGCCAATTACCAGGTAATCTTTGCCCGTGTTATCTGTAGGCCCGACATAAGGTGCAGTGTAGGAATATGGGTCTACCGGAGAGTTCAGTTTAATACCTCCTAAGGAATCAGTCACTTTAGTAAGCCCGATAGAGCCTGGGGTTGTACTGTAATTTCTAAAATAAACCAATCCACCAAATTGATTGCCGGATATCAGGTCATTTTTGCCATCTCCATTAATATCATAAATAGCCGGTGTGGCATAATCGCCTACGTCCATTATGGAGAATGTTGACAAGTCAATCAAAGTGTCTGACACCAGTGTCCAGTTTGGTGTCACTGTGTTACTAGTTGCAGTATTTTTATAGAAGGAAAACGTGCCGTCTACATGCCCAATTATCAAGTCGTCGAGGGTGTCGTTATCAAGGTCGCCCATAGCCAGCGATGCACCTTTATAGTTTTTGGACCATAATCCCATAAAGTCATCAGTTATCAACTCAAAAGAGTAGTTTCCCGGCGAAGTAGTTATGTTTTTATAGTATGAAATTTTGCTACGGTTATAATTACCTGATTGTTGGTAATACCCTTCGGAACCTATAAAAAGGTCTTTTTTCCCGTCTTTGTCGTAATCGTAAAACACTGGATATGAACCTTGTCCTATATCAATCATTTTGTCAATTAAATAGGTATTGCTTTTGTAAACAAAATTTTTGTTTGCTTCGGTACCAGTGTTCTCGTACAACACAATTGAGTTATAATTTGCCGATTGCCTGTTCATAGGGGTGAATAACAGGTCACGAACACCATTGTGGTTAACATCCAGCGCGTATGCACCGGGATACATATCTACATTCATGGGCACACCATTCGCCGACCAGATTGTATCCTCTGCAATAGCGGAATCTACGCCAAACTCCGCCTTGCCATTTACAAAATATTGGATATCTGAAAATGATTCATTACCATTAAACCAATCCAGGTCTCCATCGTTGTCCATATCCATCAACAATAAGGTATTGCTGCCATGTGTGCCCTTGCCACCAGGGCCGCATCCTTTGCACGTAGGTATAGACCATGGGCAACTATACCCCAGCACCTGTTTGCGTTCATAATTTTGTATGGTCCTTCCCCAGCACCAATCTTTAAGGCAGATTTTTATACTGTCTGCATGCAGGTTATCTTCTTTTGTACAGTTTTGGTACATAGTGATGGTAGTACCCCATACATCATATGCGATAATATCAATATCACCATCACCGTCAATATCGTCCATGCCAGGTATAGATTGTGGCGCAACATATGCATTGGTTAAACCTGAACCACCCAT
>JACFNS010000436.1 GCA_019454705.1 Taibaiella sp.
GCCAATGCCAAACTCTACACTGTTACCGCAATTGCCTAAGTACCATGTATTTGTTCCAACTGTCCATGATTGGGTAGCAGGTGTAGTAGTCGCTGTATTTAGCGCCTGAGCTATTGCTTGTACCGTTACAGGATTAGTAATGGAGTCTTGAGGAACACCGTCCCTCAAAACAACCAGCTTGTTGTATGCACGTGGGGTCAATGCCTGGCGGAAGTTTTCCCAGTTAGTGGAATTCGCTGCACTTACCTTGTCATTGCCCAACATTAATGCAATAAATAGCACCAATGCATAAAGTGAATAATTTTGTAAAAATTTTTTCATTTCGTTTTCGTTTATACCTGTGATGTCTTATTTATGAATAAAGATAAATAAAATATCAACAGCTAAATATTTTTTATTCCAAAGACTTTAACACGCTATATCATATAAAGACCCAAAGGAACCTTATACCAACATAGCGAGAAAGTGCAATTTATAAAAAACATCTAATTCCTTTATAGCAACCACCATATAAATATATTTATATGGTATTTATATGTGATAAATATACATAAATGCACTATATTCATATTGTCCATTACGCCCGGCTTATGAAATATCTGTCCATATTAACAATCACCGCTCTTTGCCATGCCGTTTCTGCGCAAGACGTGTCTATGTATGCCGACCAGTTTAGGTTTAACAGTAATCCGAAAAAAGTGAAACTCTATTACTTGTCAGAGGGCGAAAATGGCAAACCTCATTGGTACTGGATTATTGATTACGATTACGACAAAGAGGAGAGGACTGTAACCCGGCATAGGGAAAAAGATAGAAAAAGTACCATATACACTGCGGACGAGCAACCATTCACTCTTAACCTGCTGCCTGAAAATGATACAATCAGCACCTTTACAGGCCAGGTATATCAATATCATCACTCCGTAGTAAAAAAACAAGTCGTTATTCTGCCTGATAGCAATATCATTATTATTAAAGATGGAGAAAGGCCGAACGGATACAGAAAATTGCTGAGAGACATAAGCGGCAGATTTTCAGAACGCCTGTATTATTATAAAGACACCCTACGCATGAGGTCAGTATATACCTATCATGACCATGAGAATATTATTAAAGAAGACAATTACGATGAACAGGGGCAACTGGTAAACACCACTACAATAACATACGATATGTATGGGAACCCCGTACATGTAGAGTCTTACAATGAAGAAGATGGCGACATGGCCGTTATTAAAACGGAATATGTATATGATAAGTATCACAACTTTACCAGGAGTACAGAAACCTGGAACGGCAAAATGAACAGGGTCGTGGTGCGGGAAATAACCTATTAAGGGAATTTGGCTACTCTCAGCAGCAAAATCGTAATTTTGCATCCATGTCAAAAAAAGTAATGCTCATCATTATGGATGGGTGGGGCCATGGCAAAGTACCTGAAGCAGATGCTATTAAAGCGGCAAATACACCTTTTGTTGATTCTTTATATAGTCAATACCCAAATACGGAACTTGTAACCTGCGGCGAAGCCGTCGGCCTGCCTGAGGGCCAGATGGGCAACTCTGAAGTAGGACACCTGAATATAGGTGCGGGACGTATTGTGTACCAGGAACTGCAACGCATACATGTAGCTATACGCGAAGGCCAACTGGCGCGCAATAAAGCATTGCTGGATGCATTTGAAGCAGCAAAAGCAGATGACTGCACATTACACTTAATAGGACTGGTGAGCGATGGTGGTGTACACTCGCATATAAACCACCTGAAAACCCTCTGTACGCTGGCACAAGCTAACGGCGTGCCGCAAGTAGCAGTGCATGCTTTTACAGACGGCAGAGACACTGACCCCAAGGGGGGATACGATTACCTGGCAGATTTACTACCTCACCTGCAATTAACCGGTGCTAAGCTGGCATCCGTATGCGGCAGGTACTATGCCATGGACCGCGACAAGCGCTGGGAACGTGTAAAACTTGCATATGACGCACTGACCCAGGGTGCGGGACACAAAACTACAGATGCACTGGCGGCCGTTCAGCAATCTTATAATGATGGTATTACCGATGAATTTATCAAGCCTATCATACTGACTGATAATAACGGAACCCCTATAGCAAACATTAAGGAAAATGACGTGGTGGTATGCTTCAACTTTCGCACAGACCGGTGCCGGGAAATAACTGTAGCGCTGACACAGCAGTCATTCCCCGAGCAGCATATGCACCCGCTGAACCTCCACTATGTAACTATGACAGAGTATGACAAGACCTATAAAAATGTAGGCGTTATCTTCCACAACGACAACCTGAACAATACCCTGGGTGAAGTACTGGAACAAAACGGCAAAACCCAGATACGTATAGCGGAAACTGAAAAATATCCGCATGTCACTTTCTTCTTTTCGGGTGGCAGGGAAAAAGAATTTAACGGTGAAAGGCGCATCATGCTGCCCTCGCCCAAAGATGTACCTAC
>JACFNS010000437.1 GCA_019454705.1 Taibaiella sp.
TGGCCCGCTACAACATCGCACCCTCGCTGGATTTTTCGCTGAGCCCTGAAATACAACAACTGCCATCGGTACAGTTGCCAACTACGCAGGAAAGTACAACCCGTGCACAAAGCGGTTACCTCGGTAATACATTTGCTAATAAAGGGCAGGCACACTTTGTAGAAAAGAACGACAGCCTGAAACGCTGGAAAGAACTGTATGAAATAGCCACTACACCGGCGGCAGAACAACAAATCGCTCCATCCCCTGCCCCATCGCTGCATGGCAACGAGGGAGAGCAGAAGACGGATGGCGCTAACAATATATTGCTGGTACAAGGCAGCCTGCTGGCCACTACGGTCAAGTCGGGCATCATGATGGTGCATATACGCCGCGCGCAGGAAAGGATATGGTACGAGCGGTTGTTGCAGCAATGGAACACGGGCGAGGCCCCTTCGCAGCAGGTATTATTCCCCACGTCTTACGAGCTGTCGCCGCAGGATGCTATATTGCTGAATGAGGTGCTGGGAGACCTGGCCAGGATAGGTTTCGATATATCACCTTTTGGCAAAAATACCTTTGTAGTGCAGGGCATTCCATCGGGCCTGCAACCGGGCGACGAAAAGAATGTGCTGGACGATGTGCTGGAGCAATTGAAACATGAGGCTACCGATGTGACGGCCCAACGCTCTGAAAAACTACTGGCCAATATGGCGAAACGCCTGTCGCGCAACATATCGGCTATATATTTAAAAGAAAACCAGCAGGCGCTGATAGACGAATTGTTTGCATGCAGCCAGCCCGAGTACACCGCAGATGGCAAAAAGATATTTACTTTGTTGCGGAAGGACGAGTTGGATAAAATGTTAGATTGACGATTACTGTTATATATATAGGCGTTTTGATGTACCTTCGCGCCACATTTTTTTAAAAACCCGGAAGAAGATAAGAGATGTCTGTGAAGTTCTACTCTTTAAAAGTAAAAGATGTTAAGCCCGAAACGGCTGACTGTGTATCGGTAGCCCTTGAAGTGCCTGAAGAACTGGCAAAGGATTTTACGTTTGTCCCCGGCCAATACCTCACTTTCCGCCGCGGCGATGGGGAGGCTGAAATACGCCGTTCTTATTCTATATGTGCCGGGCCCAACGATTGCGAGCTGCGCGTAGCCATCAAAAAAGTAGAGCAGGGTAAATTCTCTACCTATGCCAATACAGAACTTAGACCCGGCGATGTGCTGGAAGTAATGCCCCCCATGGGCAACTTCATACTGAAGAAAAAGGAAGTAAAACACAAGCACTACCTGGCCATAGTGGCGGGTAGCGGGATTACACCTGTTATGAGTATCATGAAGCAGGTGCTGGAAAGTGACAATGAAAGCAGCTTTACCCTGGTATATGGTAATAAAAGCCGCGGGACGATTATCTTCCGTGAAGCTATTGAGGCGCTGAAGAATAAGTATATGCAACGCCTGAGGGTGTATCATGTACTGAGCAGGGAGATGATGGACGTGCCATTGTTCAATGGCCGCATCACAGCTGAAAAATGCCGCGAGTTCTGCGATAAACTGATTGACATCAATACGGTAGATGAAGCCTTTATTTGCGGGCCGGAAGAAATGATACTCTCCGTACGCCAGCAACTGGTAGACCTGGGCATGGACAGCGGCAAAGTGCATATGGAGCTATTTACCTCTCCCGACCAGCCAAAAGCTACCCACGACAAATGGGTAAAAGAACATACAGCCGATGCCGGTAAAGTAAGCAAAGTCAGTATCACGCTGGATGGCACTACATTTGAAATGGACCTGCCATACAACGGCGATACGATACTGGATGCTGCATTGAAGATGGGTGCCGACCTGCCTTTTGCCTGCAAGGGTGGTGTATGCTGCACCTGCCGCGCCAGGGTAACAGAAGGCGAGGTGGAAATGGAAGTAAACTATGCACTGGAACCCGACGAGGTGGAGAAAGGCTTTGTGCTCACCTGCCAATCGCACCCCCGATCTGAAAAAGTGGTTGTAGACTTCGACCAACGATAAAAAAATAACCACTGCATATGCAGTGGTTATTTTTTTAGAGCTTCCCTGTGTTAGTCCAGGTCAGGCTTTATGATAGTAAGTTGTATTATTTCAATGAAGTCATATTTAGGGTATATTGAGCATACCTCGCCTCCCCCATCTCGGTCAAACTTTACTTTTACTTTAAAACCTTCGTGCATATATGCAGTGGGCAGGTTGCTGGGGCGCACAGGCTTATCTTCACCTTCCAGTTTTAGCAGATAGCCGCAGCCACCCGAAGCGAGGTCACCGGTATCTACTACTGTAGCTTTTACAAGGTTCTTGTCCTTGTTGCAGGATACAACTGCCACCAATGCTAATAATAGTGCACTAAACAAATATTTACGCATGTCAGGATGTTTCTTTCAAGTAAATTCGGCTATGAAAATACTAAAAAGTTTTAAAGGTGCAATTATGCCGTAAACTTATA
>JACFNS010000438.1 GCA_019454705.1 Taibaiella sp.
ACATGATTTTTTGCGCAATAAAGAGATTGGTTATATACGCCTGCGCTCTTTTCCCGGCACGGTGGATAATGTGCAACTGGACTATATGCTGGACAGGTACAAAGACACCAAGGGATTGATATTCGACATCAGGCAGAACGGCGGCGGTGTGATTAATGATGTGTACAATATACTGGGCAGGTTTATTGACGAGCAGACATTTGTGTACCAGTCGCGGGGAAAGATAGGGCCGGGGCATAATGAATTTGGCGAGCCTGAATTGTCTTACCTCTCCCCTGCCGAGTCCAACATTAAATACCTGAAAAAGGTGGTGATACTGACCGACCGGGGTACATACAGCTCAGGCTCCTTCCTGGCGCTGATGGCGAAGGGTATGGATAACATGGTTGTCATGGGTGATACGACAGGCGGCGGGTTAGGATTGCCTAATGGCGGCCAACTACCTAACGGGTGGACTTACCGCTGCTCCATCACACAGGCGTTGGACATCGACGGCAACAACTATGAAAACGGCATGCCGCCTGATAAACTGGTGCTGGTGGATAAACTGCGCCTGGCGCAAGGCATAGATGATGAATGAGATACAATAAACAGATACCTTAACTTTATACCATGGAATTCGGGAAAGTAACAGCGGAGGAACTGGAACAAACGGACTTTACCCTGCCGCCCGACCCGGCGGTGAATGCTACGGTTCTGAAGCCTTTTAAAGGAAAAACAAAATTCTATATAGGTTGCGCCAAGTGGGGCCGGCCCGACTGGGTGGGCAAGATATACCCCAAAGGCACCAAGCCCAAAGACTTCCTGGAGCATTACGCACGAATATTCAACTGCATTGAGTTCAATGCCGTGTTTTACCGCATGCCCTTTCCTACCGATGTGATGAAGTGGAAAGAAAAAGTGCCCAAAGGTTTCCTGTTCTGCCCCAAGTTTGTAGATACCATCACGCACAGGAAGCGGTTGAAGAACGTGGAATTTGAAACGGGAAAATTCCTGGAAGCGATTACAGAATTTAAAGACAACCTGGGGCCAATATTCCTGATGCCGCACCCGCAGATGTCGCCCAAGCAGAAAGACACCTTGTTTGAGTTTATAGGAAAGTTTCCGCGCGACCTGGATATGTTTGTAGAAATGCGCCACCCGCAGTGGTACGACGGGCCGGGTGGTTATAACATGGAGCTGTACGATTTTTTGAAAGCGCAAAAACGGGGCACCATCATTACCGATGCCACGGGCCGCAGGGATTGTGTGCATATGCACCTGAGCACTCCCGAATGTTTCATCCGCTTCGTCGGCAACAGCCTGCACCCTACTGATTATACACGTATTGACGAATGGGTACAGCGCATCAAACAATGGATGGAACAGGGATTAAAAACCTGCTACTTCTTTATGCACCAGCACGAGGAGCTGCACAGCCCGGAACTCATCAAATACCTGATAGTAGAACTGAATAAACATTGCGGCACGGATATACCTGAGCCAGTACTGCTGTATGAGCAGGGGAAGAAGGGGAAGGGCGGGACGTTGTTTTAGCTTTTGTACTGCGCGAGTTAACCACCCCTGATTGGCTCATGCCCTAAAGGCATAAGCCAATTGACCCCTCCTAAGAACAGGAGGGGAGTTATTTCTTCTATTTTTTTAGGCGCACCTGATATTTCTAAGTTCCAATTTTTTTTGATAACAATGCCGCAAACCTTATGTCCTAAAAACAGGAGGGGAGTTAGGAAGACTTCATTTATAAAAGAGAAAAAATTCCCCTCCTGTTTTTAGGAGGGGACGTTTGAAAAAATGCGAGGCATTTTTTTGAACGGGGGTGGTTAACTCGCGCCGGACCAAAAATTCCGTATTTTCACATAACACCAATCGCTATGCGGAAAGACCAGGTAAAAAACGTTTCTTACTTGACAAGCACCCGAAAAGAGCTGCGTAACAAGGCTACACCGGCAGAAGCTGCCTTATGGCAATTATTAAAGAACAGCCAACTGGACGGGTATAAATTCAGGAGACAGGCAAGCATAGAAAATTACATAGTTGACTTCTTTTGTCCATCCAGAAAGTTAGTGATTGAACTGGATGGACAGGTGCATCATCATCCCGCTGTTGCTGAAAACGATATGCATCGCGATGAAAGACTGAAAGACTTGGGTTATACTATTCTGCGTTTTGAGAATAAAGATGTCTTCAATTTGACGGAATGGGTGTTGGGTGAAATCAGGAAATATTTGAGGTGAGCTGTGTAGTCCTGCACGAGTTAACCACCCCTGATTGGCTTATGCCCTAAAGGCATAAGCCAATTGACCCCTCCTAAGAACAGGAGGGGAGTTTGTGGCTTCTTTCACATTAATCCAAAACACCATACAATAAAAATTCCGCTAAAAAACCTGCCCAAATTCTGTTATCTTCGCGCGGTATTATAAAAATATTGCAGTCATGAATTTGCATGAATATCAAGCCAAAGAAT
>JACFNS010000439.1 GCA_019454705.1 Taibaiella sp.
GGAATCATTTTCTTTAAATATCTGGTCGATACTTATACTGGTAGCTGCATTGCAGGGGCTGGTTTTGTCTGTTATTATGTGGGCAAGGGATGCCGCCCCCGCTTCCAACAGGTGGCTGGCGCTGTTTATATTCCTGGTATCGGCATTTTTTGCTGAGTACGCCCTGTCGGTATCAGGCATACATATCATAGACCCCCGCAACGGTTTCATCACATACCCGCTTTTATTTTTCGTAGGGCCATTTTACTGGTTGTACACCAACCGCCAGTTTTTGAAGACAGACAGCTTCAACGACAAAGACCTGGTGCATTTCATCATACCTACCTGTATGCTGCTGGCTATTACCATCATCAGGCAGATGTCGCCGCATGTCAGCAAAGACGTAAAATACCTGTCGGTAGCTATACTGATAGCACATGTATATATCTACATATTTTATTCGGGCAGAAAGATACTGGAAACCCGTGCCGCCCTGCGCGATGTGATGTCCAACGTGGCATTTGACAATAAGCTGTTGCAAATGAAAAAATTCTCATCCATCTTCACCGCATGGACGATAGTAGGGCTGGTCATCATCATTATACTCACTACTATCAAGACGCATTTTATATTTATAGATTGCCTGCTGGTATTTATTACCTCTTTCCTGATTACCTCTTTCGGCTATACGGTAGTGATGAAGCACGCCGTGTTTAAGGAAGTGCACGAACTGGATATCATTCCCCGTGTCATTAATACTACCAACAAAACCATTATCCTGTCTGCCGAGCAGGTAAATACCATACAGCAGAAACTGGAGCAATACTTCGGGGAATACAAGCCCTATGCCAAGCACGACCTGATGCTGGACGAAGTGGCCGAAGCAATAGGGGAGTCTGAGATGAACCTGTCCATGGTCATCAACAACCAGTACGGCCAAAATTTCTTCGATTTTGTGAATACCTGGCGCACTACGGGCAAGCCCGCTACTAAATAAAAACACATCAGGGGTGCCTGCCCCGCCCATGCGGGGTCATGTCGAACGCAGAGAGACATCTCCTGAAATGTAGCGATGCCGCTTAATAAAAGTTGTAAATAAAAAAATGCCCCTGCAACGCAAGGGCAAAAAAAACTGTCATTTCGATAGAGCGGAGCGAAAGAGAAATCTGCTTAGCTTTTGTAGCTTGTCAACACCGCAGCATTTCAGGAGATTTCTCCTCCTCGTACCTCGTCGTCGAAATGACAGCCTTGATTTATTCAACAATTAGTTAGCACTTAACGCATTCTGTACCGCAGCAGCAGCCTCGCTCAGCAATATAGCCGATTGTACTTTCAGGCCCGAGTTGTCGATGATTTCCTTGGCAGCCTCGGCATTGGTACCCTGCAGGCGTACTATGATGGGTATTTCGATATTGCCCATGTTCTTATAAGCTTCAACCACACCAGTAGCCACACGGTCGCAACGAACGATACCACCGAATATGTTGATGAGTATCGCCTTTACGTTGGGGTCTTTCATTATGATGCGGAAACCTGCTTCTACTGTTTCAGCATTGGCAGTGCCACCTACGTCCAGGAAGTTGGCGGGTTCACCACCTGCCAGCTTAATCATATCCATGGTAGCCATGGCCAGTCCTGCACCGTTCACCATACAGCCTACGTTACCGTCCAGCTTCACATAGTTCAGGTTATGCTCGCCTGCTTCTACTTCCGTAGGGTCTTCTTCGTTTACATCGCGCAGGTCGGCCAGGTCGGGGTGGCGCACCAGGGCGCTGTCGTCCAGGCTCATCTTACAGTCTACGGCTATTATCTTGTCGTCAGATGATTTGAACAGCGGGTTGATTTCCAGCATAGCGCAGTCCAGCCCAACGTACGCGTTGTACAGGTTGGTTACAAACTTCACCATGTTTTTAAAAGCAGTACCGCTCAGCCCCAGGTTGAAGGCTATCTTCCTCGCCTGGAAAGCCTGCAAAGGCATATTAGGCGTTACCCACTCTTTGAATATTTTTTCAGGCGTGTTGTGCGCTACTTCTTCAATGTCCATACCGCCCTCGGTGCTGTACATGATAACGTTCTGCTTCTTGGTACGGTCCAGCAGTATAGACAGGTAAAACTCCTGGCGCTCGCTGGGGCCATCATAATACATATCCTGCGCTATCAGCAGCTTATGCACGGTCTTACCGGCAGGGCCGGTTTGTATCGTTACCAGGGTATTGCCCAGTATGTTCTTAGCTGTTTTTTCTACGTCTTCGGCGCTCTTTACCACCTGTACGCCATGCTGCTCGGGTACTTCTTTCATAGTGCCCTTGCCGCGGCCACCGGCGTGTATCTGTGCTTTTACCACTACAAACTTGCTGCCCGAATCAGAGGCTATGCGCTTGTATGCGTTCACTGCATCGGCGGGGTTGCCAACGGCTACACCTTCCTGCACGGGAACATTATAACGTTTCAATAATTCTTTGGCTTGATATTC
>JACFNS010000440.1 GCA_019454705.1 Taibaiella sp.
GTCCGTTCCCAGCCACAGGTAATGATAATTATCCTGCACCAGGCAGTTTACTTTTACAGCTACGTTGGTTTCATTCAGCCACACCTCCTTGCTGAAAGGTTGGCGCGCCTGCATGGAGAAACATACAAGCATCGGCACCCATATCGCTATTATATACCGTAATGGCCTTTGCATCAGGGTTTTTGTTCTAACAGTATCATATTTACATTGATGTACACCTCTGTTGCGAGCTTGTCGTTTACCACCCTGGGGATTTTAATATCGTGATCTGCAAGCGCTACCCTGAAATCTGAAACCACTTCGATAATACCATTTTTAGATACTACATCGGCATATATTATCCTATCCCTGCCCACACCATGTATATTCAGCTCTCCTTTGGCTCTGATAGTATATTTACCATCCTTCGAGAGATCTACATCTTCAATTATTTTGCCAGAAAAAGATATGTCTGCGTATTTAAAACTCTCCATATAATTTTCATTAAAATGCTCCCGTTGGAGCGGGCTGTTAAATCCTTCAAACGAAACTACATCCACCTTGAAGGCGAACTGCTTCTTGCCGGAGTTGACCAAACCCTTCAGTTTCTTAGAAGTAGCTTTAATCAGTTCATTAGGAGCATCTGAGTTAAACGTAATGGTGCTTTTTTGCACACGGTACACGGGCTGCCCGGCCGCATAGCAGGCAATAGCCAGCACCAGCATTAACATACATAAACGGAGCGAAAACATAGGTAATAAAAATACGCTATTATCGCTGCACGGTCAATAGTATTCCTCTTTTAAGGGATTTTAGCAGGATGAAACCGAATTTTTCACATCTTGACGAAAACTGAACGTGCGGTTTTTTTGTTATTGTATTCCACTTCTACTATATAAGTAGCACGGGTAAGCACACCTATATCCACCTGCAGGCTTTGAGATAACAAAATTGAGGCATCGTACACCACATTGCCCGACATATCCATAATTCTTACATGGCCAAAGTCCTCGTTGGAAAATATGCTGAGCATATCTCCCGATGAAATGGGGTATACTGTAAGGTTTTTATCCATAGGGGCTGACTGCCATTAAAGCAGCCCCACAAAAATGATAATAATGACACCATAATACCATACCACAAAGGGGGTATCCGGCATACGTGCTACTGGGTATCACTGTTAATTATCCAGCTTAATTTCGAGTATTTTCGGCCAGTTTTTACCTGTGATGAAGATTCGATTCCCTGGCTTATCATAAGCAATCCCGTTCATTACTTCGGGCTGGTCTTCATTGTAGCTGCGTGCCGGGATACCTGCCTGTGTGCGGATGTTGCGCAAATCGGCCTGGCCCACTACATGGCCTGTACCGGGGTCTATTTTCAATATAAACTCCGTCTCCCATTGATTGGCATATACATATCCGTTAATGTACTCCAGTTCGTTGATGTTACCCACTGTGCCATACTGGTCGCGCACTTCTACTTTTTTTACCTGCTTAAATGTGGCCGGGTCCAGGAAATACAAATAAGGCGTACCATCGCTATAAATCAGGTGTGTACTGTCGTTGGTGAGCCCCCAGCCCTCGCTTGTTTCCAGTGAAAAGCTGCCTGCCGGCTGAAAAGTTTCTTTATCAAATATAAGGCCCGTCTTCTCACGCCAGGTAATGACATATATCTTGTCGCCCAACACGGTAAGCCCCTCTCCGAAGTATTTATCATCCAGCTTATACTCCTTTAATATCTTTCCTGTTTCCAACTCATACTTATACATATGCGACTGTCCGTAATGCCCTGTACACTCATACATATAACCATCTACAAACTGAAGCCCCTGCGTGTACGCATCGGCCCTATGCGGATATTGCTTCAGCAATGTATATGGAATCTTCCGTGTCACTATCGTTGCCACTTCAGATTCTACAGGCTTTTCGGCCTGCTGCTGTTCTGGCTCATCTTTGCAGGCTGTCATGGCCAGGGTTGCCAATGCTATGGCGTATATATTCCTGTATTTCATCCGGTAATGTTTCTGGCCTCAAAAATAAGATTTGGGCTTAGTTTACAAAAATACCATACCATGGAGGAGGCTATTTAGCGGTCTACGCTCCTGCGTACCAGCAAATAATATGGCTGTGGGTATACAATACCTGTTGAATCGGTTGAGAAGCGGCTGAAATATAAAGTATCTTTTGCCAGGGTGGCACGATTGAGGTAGGGCGACAAATCGTTGCTTAATACATAGCTGTCCGTCTTCTGCTGCACTTTCAACCATATACGTGGTGCGGACATATCCATGGCAAAGGCAAGGTTGGTAGTGCGGGGTGTATTTGGCGTATCGATGAAACTATGCTTCACCGTATGAAACCTGGTTATTACAAAACTATGTACCCGCTCCCGCTCTGCAAGGGTACCCCATATAGACAGCCCCAGTGTATCAAATGCGTCTACAGCTTCCCAGGTAGTTGCTTGTCCGTC
>JACFNS010000441.1 GCA_019454705.1 Taibaiella sp.
GTAATGATGCCATGCGTAGGCAGGGCAATGGTACAATACAATGCTATTTCTTTTTGGTGATTGGCCCCCATTTCTATCACAGCCATTTCAGCATCCGCAGGTATGGTGAGCAATGTAAGCGGTACGCCAATATGATTGTTCAGGTTGCCCTGCGTGGCGTACGTCTTGTACTTAGTCCGCAGCACAGTTGTTACCAGTTCTTTGGTAGTGGTTTTGCCATTGCTGCCCGTAATTGCAATAAAAGGTATATTAAATTGCAACCTGTGGTGCCTGGCCAACGCCTGGAGAGCAGTCAATACATCATCCACATATATACAGCCGTTATCAGTAGCATATTCTATTTCATCTACTACAGCATAAGCAGCACCCCCATCTAAAGCCTTTTGGGCAAATGCATTGCCATTGAAATTCGGCCCCTTTAATGCAAAAAAGATATCCCCTTCCTTTAGCTTCCGCGTATCGGTCTGCACAGATGGGTGCTGTTTATATATCTCGTATAATGCTGTTATTTCCAATGCTGAATATTTTTACTGCACCGCTAAAATAAGAAAGAGGCTGCACCAATTGCAGCCTCTCCCGTGTTAATATGGTTGAAATTTCATTAAGCCTTAACAGCTTTGCTTTCCAGTGCATTCTTCAAAAATGCATAACCGCCAAACAACAGGCCGCTGAATACCAGGTCGCCTACGAATGTGTTGAAAAAGAATGATGAACCTTCTTTTGTGTAGAAAGGCAGTGCCATCAGGTAAGTAGTAACAAAGCCGTTGAAATCCAGTCCCCAATATCCAGTAAGGAATGTACCGAAGTTAGACAGAATAAAAAACACTGCTGAACCGGCTATAGAATAACCTGCTATCCTTACAGGCTTATGATTCTTCATAGTAGTACCCATGAAGGTAATGATAGCCATAGCGCCATATACGAAGAACTGGGAGATGTCATAAAAACCTTTCATAGGCGTAAACAGCTCTATGTAAGCATCTGAGATAAACATAGCAAGCAATGGCAGCATATATGCCGCTTTCTTATTGTTCACAATCGCACCGCTGAACAAGCCTAACGCCGCTACAGGTGCCAGGTTGTATATGGCCAGTTCATAGTTAACTATACGTGCGGCTGCAGCCATCAGTATTAATCCTCCTGCCAGTAATATATTCGTATTGTTGCGTTTCATTATTTATCCAATTGTCTGTTTGCAAATGTAAAACGTACAAACCCAAAATTCAAAAACTAATAATTACCATCTGTTAATAACCTACCTGCCATGGCATTGTTTGTACTTTTTGCCACTGCCACATGGGCAAGGATCGTTCCTGCCTATCTTGGGCTCAGCCACTGCAGGTGTGTGTTTTACAGCTTCTTTGCCATCGTTGTATATATCCCTTTCGTTAGCAGCATAATCCTGACCAGCTTCGTCTATTTCATCTTTGTTGGCCCGCATCTGGCTCATATCTGTACGCTGGGGTTGCTGTCTTGCTTCCCTTGGCGGTTCCTCCTGCATAGGTATGCCTGCACGCAGCAGGAAGGAAACGATGTTCGTATTTGTCGCCAGCAGCATTTGTTTGAACAGGTTAAAACCTTCAAACTTATATATTAGCAGCGGGTCTTTCTGTTCATACGATGCCATCTGTACCGAAGAACGCAGGTCGTCCATAGCACGCAGGTGTTCTTTCCATGCATCATCAATCAGTGCCAGGGTAATGATTTTTTCCAGTGTCTGGAATACAGTGCGTGCGCCATTTTCTACAGCTTCTTTCAGGTTGGTTTGCACCTGTATGCCGCGTATGCCATCAGTAAATGGTATCAGTATATCTTTGATTTTCTCACCATTCTCTTCCATCAACCGCTGCAACGTAGGGTGGATATTTTCAGCTATTGCGGTTGTTTTACGGTTGTACATGGTTTTGGCTTCGTGATACAGTTTGTCGCCTATCTCCTGCATATCTGCTTTCTCAAAACCATTGCCCAGCGCAGCATCAGGCTCCATCGCCAGGTGTTTCATCACCTCTATCCTGAAAGCCTGGAAATCACGATTATCTTCAAACTGTGATGCTAAACCTAAGCAGACATCGTACATAGCATTGTCCAGGTCAATAGACAAACGGTCGCCAAACAACGCGTGCCTGCGGCGCTTGTATATCACATCACGCTGAGAGTTCATCACATCATCAAACTCCAGCAGGCGCTTACGTATGCCAAAGTTGTTTTCTTCTACTTTTTTCTGCGCACGCTCAATCGATTTGGTAATCATGCTGTGTTGCAGCACTTCACCTTCTTTATGCCCCATTTTGTCCATCAGCGAGGCTATACGGCCTGACTGGAACAAGCGCATCAAATCATCTTCCAGTGATACGAAAAACTGTGAGCTACCGGGGTCGCCCTGGCGGCCCGCACGTCCGCGCACCTGGCGGTCAACACGGCGGCTCTCGT
>JACFNS010000442.1 GCA_019454705.1 Taibaiella sp.
ATTTTGTTAAAGGATATTTTCTTGCCTGGGATACTGCCTTGTAAAAATTGTTAGTAATTTAACCGCATGGAAATGAAACAGCGACGCCCCGTATATTATAGTGAGTACCTGCAGCTGGATAAGATACTGAATGCACAACAGCCCGAAAGTGAAAAAGAAAATATTCATGCCGATGATGAAATGATGTTCATCATCATACACCAGACCTACGAGCTGTGGTTTAAACAAATCATCCATGAACTGAATATAACCCGCAGGATATTTAAACAACCACGCATACCCAACAACTCGCCCGATATATTTAATAGTGTACACAGGATAAAACGCATCTGTTGCATATTGGAAATAGCCGTGCAGCAGATGACCGTGATGGAAACGATGACCCCGTTGGACTTCCTGGATTTCCGCGACCTGCTGAGGCCTGCATCGGGTTTCCAGAGCATACAGTTTAAAATTATTGAAGCTGCCCTGGGGCTGCAGTACCAGAAGCGATATGGCCAGAACTATTACCTGTCTCAACTGAACGAAAAAGATATAGCCAGAGTAAAATCGGCGGAGGAAGAAGAATCTCTGCTGGTACTTATTAACCGATGGCTGGAGCGTATGCCCTTCCTGAAAGATGAGCAGATATGGCCGGAGCAATCCTTCTGGAAACAGTACAGGGAAGTATATGCAAGCGGGCTGCTGGAACAGGAAAAAGGCAACCTGGAGACTTTTGATAAATTATTCATGAATGATGCGGACTACCCTGCCGACCGCCAGTTTGCCATTGAGGCCAACAGGAGCGCACTCTTCATTATGCTGTACAGGGACTATCCCATGCTGCACCTGCCATTTGAACTCATCAGCAGCCTGCTGGATATAGACGAGAAATTATCGATGTGGCGGCACAGGCATATACATATGGTGCAGCGCACCATTGGCAAACGAGTAGGGACAGGCGGCAGTACAGGCTCGCAATATCTGCAGGCCGCTGCGGATAGCCATATCATATTTAAAGAACTATCAGAACTGACATCGTTCCTGGTGCCGCGGCATTCATTGCCCGTGCTGCCCGAACAATTAGCTCACAGCCTTGGTTATAAATAAGGCGATTGAACAAAATATTATGTCATTAGCAATAGAGATAAATGAGCTGCATAAACAATACCCCGGCTCATGGTCTCCTGCATTGGACGGCTTGAGCCTGGGAGTAAAAGATAACAGCATAACCGGATTGCTGGGCCCCAACGGCGCCGGCAAAACCACTACTATTAATATCATATGCGGCCTGGTGAGGCCCGATGGCGGGCAGGCCCGTGTGTTTGGCGTAGATTGCAGCGCACATATACAAGCCGTACGCAGCCAGATAGGCGTAGTGCCTCAACAGATAGCCCTCTTTCCTAACCTGACGGCATGGGAGAACTTTTTATACATAGGCCAGTTGTACGACATTAACCGCAGCTATATAAAAGACCGTGCGGGGCAACTGCTGGCAAGGCTTGGATTAGAAAAACACGCCGATAAGCGCGTACAAAGTTTTAGCGGCGGGATGAAACGCAGGGCTAATATCATAGCATCGCTACTACACTACCCCCAAATTCTGATACTGGATGAACCCACTGCAGGTGTGGATGTACAATCGCGGGCGATGATATTGGACTTCATACAGGAGTACAAAGAAGAAGGCAAGACGGTACTCTACACCTCCCACCTGCTGGACGAAGCGGAGAAGATTTGTAACGAGGTAGTAATAATAGACGAAGGCAAGTTTATAATAGAAGGTACCCCACACGCACTGGTGCATAATACTGATGACTGCAATAGCCTGGAAGATGTGTTTCTGCACTATACGGGACATTCGGTGCGCGACTAAAAAATGATGATGCGAAAAATACTGGCGACCATACATAAAGAATGGATACTGACCCGGAGGGATGTAGCAGGGTTTATGCTGCTGTTCCTGATGCCGGCGGTACTGATAGTAGTGATGGCCATGGTGCAGGACGCGCCTTTTAAAGATTACCAGGAGATGCGCTTTGAACTGTTGATAGCCGACCATGACAACGGCAGCATAGCGCAAAGCATAAAAGACGGACTGAAAGAAAGCGGCAATTTTGTAATAACCGACAGTATAAATGGTGAACCTGTAACAGAAGGCCAACTAAAAGAACTGTTGCAACAAGGTGACTATAAAGTAGGCATAGTAATACCCAAAGGAGCGACTGCCGAAATGGTGAACGCCGCTAACCTGGTAGCCAACAGCATATCTGAAAAGTTGGGGCTGGGCAGTATGCCATCGCGCGAGGTAAGGGATAGTTTGTACATACGCATGTACTTTGACCCGGCGGCTAAACCGACTTACCGCATGGCGGTGGGTTTTGCATTAGATAAGCTGATAACCTTCTCCAGCAGCCATGTGCTGGTAGAGCGTATGTCGAAACTGGGC
>JACFNS010000443.1 GCA_019454705.1 Taibaiella sp.
GCACATGCATAATGCGTATGCGGGTAAGGGTAATTACTTTATAATCAAGTTCGTTGCACATGCGGCGGATCTGCCTGTTCAGCCCTTGTGTCAGGATAATTCGGAAACGTTTAGCACCTTCTTGTTTTACAACACAAGGCTGTGTACGCTGCCCCAATATTCGTACTCCTGAACTCATTTTCTGTATAAATTCGGGAGTAACAGGTTTGTCAACCGTAACGATATACTCTTTCTCGTGATAGTTGCCCGCGCGTAATATTTTATTCACTATATCCCCATCGTTCGTCAGGAATATCAATCCGTCAGAATCTTTATCCAACCGGCCTACAGGAAAAATCCGCTTGGGGTAATTGATAAAGCTGATGATATTGGTACGGTCTTTAAGGTCGGTCGTAGATGTAATACCAACAGGTTTGTTGAAGGCGATATAAATAGTCTGTGACTTCTTCTTTGTCTTCAAGCGTTCACCATCTATAGCAACAACATCGTGTTCTGTTACTCTGGTTGCTGCAACTGCAAGCTCATCATTCACGGTAACACGGCCTTGTTCAATAAGTTTATCAGCTTCCCTGCGTGAGCAAAAACCCGAGGAGCTGATAAACTTATTAAGGCTGATTAAATCAGAATTATTATTCAAGTGCTTTTTTGTTTTATTTGGCTCTGCGAAATAGGTAACGGGTGATGAACAATCCGCCTGAACTGCTGCCGTCAGATGTTTGGGCATGAGAACCTGTAACTACACTCATCAATTCCCAACCATCGGCACTGTATGAGTTAATGCGCTCCACAATTGATTGGTCATTATTGGCAATGTTTTTGAAATTCAATCCTACCATACTGTAAAAGTTTTTCAGATCTTTTTCCAGCAACTGGCCATTGTTGTCTGTCGTAAGTATTCGTGAACGTCCCAACCCACCGGGAATCACTGATTCTATAGTTGAAAACTGGAAGTACTCATAGGTTACTCCCTGGGTTTGCTCCGGTGCTGGCCTGAAGGAAAATCCTGCCATTACTAATGCTGCTGTGAATACTGCTACTGAGAACGTTTTAATTGTTTCTTTCATAATATAATATTTAAAAGTTTTTGCCTTGTCTTTTCCACCTGGCATACTGTCTTGTTTTTGCATACTTGGCCAGGTTTTCCATAGAAGACAGTTTGCACACTAAAAACCCCCAGTATCCGTCCAGGAATCCCAGCTTGATTATATAATCTTTAACAAACTTCCACTTTGGCCCCAGCCATATCTTCACAATACTGCAATCCTGCCCCTTATTCACTTTTTGCCTTGCTGCTATATCACTGTACTTCTCTATTTTTTTCAGATGGTCAGATATGGAGCTGTAGCTGTAATGGAGCAGGTCGCCCTTCAGCATCACAGGTTTATCCCTCTCATCGTACAATGTCCACCTGTCGTGTGGGTTCTCTCCTTTCCATTCGCCGGCAACCCGGTTATACAGTCTTATCTTCCTGTCAGGGTACCAGCTTCCATGCCTTATCCAGTGCCCGCAATAATTGTTCAACCGGTTAAAATGATAGGCCCTTGCTATGGGGTTTGACTTTATTTTTTTTATTTCTTCAGCCAGTTCAGCACTTAGTTCCTCATCCGCATCTATAGACAGTACCCAGTCGTTTTTTGCCTGCTCAGTGGCGAAGTTTTTCTGCTCAATATGTCCCAGGAAATGTTGCAACACAATCCTCGCACCCAACTGTCGCGCAATAGCCGCAGTATTATCAGCAGAATGACTGTCGATTACTACTATTTCATCTGCTACGCTTTGTACCGACCGGATACAGCGTTCGATGTTTTGTTCTTCGTTTAGTGTTATAATGACTACACTAAGTGCTATCATTGAGCAGGAATTAAAAAACCCGGATAGATACCGGGTTGTAAAATTAATATTTCTTGTTGTTATTAAGACAAAAGTTGCTGCCTCAACAGGAATTCCAGTTGCGAGTTCGTCACCCCCAGTTTTTCTGTCAGTTCTTTTTCATCTTTTCTCAGTTTGTAAATATCATAGGCGCGCTGTATGGTCATGTCCAGTTCTTCCTCGTTCCACGGTTTGGTCAGGTAATGGAAAATCTTGCCCTTATTTACCGCATCAATTACTGCATTCAGGTCGGCATAGCCGGTCAGCAATATACGCATGGGGTCGGGATGCTTATCCAATATTGACTCCAGGAACTGTACACCAGTCATATTAGGCATGCGTTGGTCGGTAATAATTACATCAATAGGCTCCGAATCCATAATTTTATGGCTTCTTCTCCGCTGATGGCGGTAAACACCTTATACTTTATTCGGAACGTAGCTTTGAACGACATCAGGTTATGCTCCTCGTCGTCTACATACAACACTTTTATTTTTTCTATTTTTTCGTCTCCCATTGTAATGCAATTATTAGCTTTACATTTGCACAACTACA